>CAYXAC010000007.1:0-16965 GCA_964463025.1 uncultured Ruminococcus sp. | reverse complement strand
ACCCACGACCCATGGTTTTGGAGACCAGTACTCTACCAACTGAGCTACACCCCTAAATACGCATTATATTATACTAGACTTAAACAATTTTGTCAAGCACTTTTTGAGAAAAAAGTTAAAGTAAATTTTTTAGACAATATTTTGACAGCGAAACGGACTCTTTTGCGTAAGCGATTTAAGAAAATGCGCGGACTGACTTGCGATAGAGTAAATCTCGCTAAAAACGCGGAAAATGTAGGGAAATGTCAATTTTAGTTGTCAAAAAACACCTATTTTGTGTAATCGCGTGATACATATTTTGCTTTGAACAAATGATTTTATGTATGAAATATCAGATGTAAGTATCGTTAAAATCATTTTTTCTTGCTTGGTTTCGATGGTGCGTTTGCAGAGTATTAAAAAAATTCCTTGACATAATACGCGCTATGTGTTATAATAAAAAATATTATTTAATAGAAGGGAAGCAAATGAACTCGAATTTTCTTAAATTCAAACGCAGAGCCTGCGGCATCCGCATAGCCAAATCCGTTCTTGCGGGTACGGCGGCAGGACTAATCTCGGGCGGAGTATTTCTTCTGCTATCGCGGCTCGCGGTTATCGGCTCGGTGCCTATATTATCATTGCCGATAGGAATCGGTGCATTCCTCGCCGTAGGTGCCGCAGTATATCTGGCGCTTCGGGCGTCGGACAAGGCGCTGGCGAGAAGGCTCGACGCGGATTTCTCGTTGAACGAAAGAGTGCAGACGATGGTAGAGCACTCCGAGGCGGACACCGAAATGCTCCGCTTGCAGAGAGAGGATACCGAATCGGCTCTCTCAAAAATTGACGTGCGTAGCTTCAAGGCTAAGCGCATCTGGATTTACATAGTGGCACTCGTGTTGGGCGTATGTATGCTTGTGACGTCCTTAATCGTGCCGAACAAACGCGGTGTGTCCGGCGAGGAGGATTTGCCGTTTGCATTATCCGATATGCAACGTGCGGGTCTTAACGAGCTTATCTCATACGTTGAAAAATCTGAAATGGAAGAGAAATACAGGGCAGGTATTGCAGCCGAGCTTCGCGCTCTGCTCTCCGATCTTGAAAAGGTTGACAGAATGTCCGCTATGCGCGCAGAGCTTGCCGAAACGATGGCGTACATTCTCGACATTACCTACAGCTCGTCAACCTCTACCGAAATTTTAAATGCACTCTGGAACACGAGCGACCTTTATATTCGCTATCTTGCCAAGACGCTTGACACAAGCACATGGAAATCGTCCGATTGGGGCGACTATGCCGAAAAGTTGACCGAGTATATTGAGGTTATGCTCGACGACGGCAGTGAGGACGCGGAAAACGTCGTGCTTACCGACGATGAAACGAAGAAAACGCATCTTATACGGGTGCTGCAGGAAACAGCGCGTAAGATGGATTCTGCGCTTATCGCATCCGGTATACCTGCGGACGATGAGCTTTACGCAGTTCTTGCAAGGCTCTCTGCGGCAAACGAGCCTGACTTCAAGGGGTATTTGGCACTGGCAGAGAATATGCAGTCGCTTGAATATGATAAATGTACGGAGAAGCTGCAGACCTCGATAGATTATATCAGCGAGGATATTTATGCGGCAATTTCGCACAACAGAACCAATGAGTTGGTCGGAGAGTACGCAATGACCAAGCTTTCCACGCTGTTTTTAGTACCCCTGCCCGAGTTTGAGCGTCCCGATTTCGTGAAGAATGGTGAGGACGTTTACGGCGGGAACGACAGCAACTCCTCGGATAAGGAGGATGAGAATGCTCCCTCCGGCGGTGGTATAGGCGAGGGCGCGACCTTTGGAAGTAAGGATCTCGTGCTTGATCCCTTGACAGGCAATTACGTCGAATACGGCACGCTTATCGACAAATATTACGCAGTAATGTTTGAGAAGCTTGAGAACGGCACGTATACCGACGCACAAAAACAAATAATTAAAAACTATTTTGCGCTGCTTTACGGTGGCATTGAAAAAGAGGAAGGAAATTAAAATGGCAGAAATGAACGAAATGATTGAAACGACTGAAAATACCGAAACCGTCGAGGTAGCCGAGGCTACCGATACCGTGGCTCTCAATATCGAAAGAGTAAGGGTTTTCAGCGAAAAGATAACCAAGATTAAGAATGAACTTGCAAAGGACGTGGTAGGTCAGAAGGATATTATTGACGGTGTGATCACGGCTATTATCGCAGGCGGTAACGTGCTTCTTGAGGGTGTTCCCGGTGTTGGTAAGACCCGTCTTGTACGTTCTCTCGGTAAGGTGCTTTCCTTGCCCTTCTCGCGTATTCAATTCACCCCCGACCTTATGCCCTCTGACGTAACGGGCGCAAATATCGTTGAAAAGGATGAGAACGGCAGACTTGAGACCAAGTTCCGTCCCGGTCCTATCTTTGCAAACCTTGTGCTTGCCGACGAGATTAACCGTGCGACTCCCAAGACACAGTCGGCGATGCTTGAGGTAATGCAGGAGCACAAAGTTACCGTAGGTAACGAAACCTACAAGCTCGCAGAGCCCTTCTTCGTTCTTGCTACCGAGAACCCCATCGAGCAGGACGGTACTTATCCTCTTCCCGAGGCGCAGATGGACCGTTTCGTGTTCAAACTTATAGTTGATTATCCTACCAGCGAGGAGCTTGTGGGTATCGTTAAGATGACTCAGAAGACTATGGAGGAGACCGCAGAGGCTGTTATCAGCGGCGAGGATGTTCTCGAGATGAGAGCAGTTGCTTCTGAGGTTCCGATTTGCGACGAGGTGCTCTACTACGCAGTAAATATGGTATCCAACACCCACCCCGAGGCCGAGGGCAGCGCACCCAGCGCGAAGAAGTATCTCAAGTACGGTGCTTCTCCCCGTGCGGCACAGGGCCTTGTAACCTGCGCAAAGGTACGTGCGCTTATGCGGGGACGCTACAACGTTTCTTACGAGGACATCGACGCGCTTGCACGTCCTATTTTAAGACACAGGATTAAGGTAAACTACACCGCGGTAAACGACAGACTTACCGCCGATGACGTTATAGGTCTTATAATCAAAGAAACTAAAAAGGGTTAATAAATGAAACGAGTGGTAATCGACGAGGCCTTCCTTTCGGAGCTTGAGCTTCTTGGAACGGTACTCAAAAACAATGTGGCCGGAATGTTTGGCGGCAACCGCCGAAGCAAAAATCTCGGCTCATCCTGTGAATTTGCGGATTACCGAGATTATATGCCGGGCGACGACGTGACCAAAATTGACTGGAACGCTTACGCGAGATTTGACAAGCTTTATCAAAAGCTCTATTTTGATGAGAGACAGATGCACACGCGTATCTACATAGACGCCAGCCGTTCTATGGACTACGGCACCGACGAGAAGGCAGTTGCCGCGGTTAAGCTGGCGGCGGCGTTCGCCTATCTTTCGATAGCCGAGATGGACAAGGTTTCTATCTACGCCATCAGAGGCAACGTGCTTGAGGAGATAGTCGTTGGCATGGTCGGCAAGGACTCCTATCTTAATTGTGTCGGCAGGCTCAACGAGCTTGAGTTCGACGCGGATTCCAAGATCAGCGAGGCGATCATTCCGTCGAACGTCGGCAGAGGCGACGGCTATTCCATACTAATCTCGGACTTTTTGACTGACGATAATTACGAGAGTGCTATCGACCGCTTTGCAGAGCAGAGAAGGGATATTCTCTGCGTGCAGGTTCTGGCGCGTGAGGAGCTCAATCCTCAGGTGCGCGGTAAGATGCATCTTTTCGACTCCGAGGTCCCCGCGAAGTTCTTCCGCAAGAAGATAGATCAGGATATCATCAACGCATATAAGGATGCGCTCAAATACGTCACCGACCGTATAAGGAATTATACCGAGTCGCGCGGCGGTCAGTATATCCTTATGCCTGCGTATATGGAGCTTTCCGAGATCTTCTTTGATAAATTCGTTAATATGGGGGTGCTTAAATGACGTTTTTGTATCCCTTGGGTCTACTCGGCCTTATCGGCGTGCCGATCGTTATCCTTATATACATTTTGAGGAGTAAGTTCAACGAGCTTACGGTTACCTCTACGTATATCTGGACGCTGAGCGAGAAGTTCTTTAAGCGAAGAAATCCTATCAGCGGACTCACCGGCATTATCAGCCTTATTTTGCAGATACTCACCATTTTGACAGTATCTCTTGCTATTGCGCGTCCTATTTTCGTCGTTCCGAATTCTGCGAGCGAATATTGTTTCGTAATCGACGCATCGGGCAGTATGAACTATAAGGACGGTCTTAAGACTCGATTCGATGAGGCAAAGGACTATATCGACGGCGCTATCGGCAAAGCCAAGCTTGGCAGTAGCTTCACTCTTATCTCGCTTAGCAGCGAGGCCAACGTTATCTACGAGCGCATTACGGACAAAAAGCTGGCGACCGATATGCTCGCTGACCTTGAGTGCAGCGACGGTACTGTTGACGGTGCTGGCGCTTTGAATCTGGCGCAGAAGTACTTTGATGAGAATCCATCAACGCTTGTGTATTTTGTTACTGACAAGAGCTACAATAACCACGAAAACGTGGAAATTGTAAATGTTGGTTTGCAAAATTCCAAGAATTACGCCTTGAGCAACGTCGAAGGCTCTATGACCGACGGCAAGCTTACGGTCAAGGCGAGCGCTCTTTCTTATACCTCTGACGAGGAGCTTGAGATTGAGCTTTACGTTAACGATGCGAAGCGTGCCGCCGCGACCGAGAAGGTTTCGGTAAAGGCAGGCGAGAAGACCGACTTTGAGATTTCGGCGCATACCGTCACTTACGAGAAATTCCGTATCGTTATTAAAAATAGGGACTCACTTATGGCGGATAACGAGGTTATCAATTTCAACGTGAAAAGCGGTGAATCATATAACATTCTCGTTGTCAGCGAGACTCCCTTCTTCTTCGAGGCAGTTCTTGACGTTCTTACCGACTCTCACGTAGATACCGTGACTCCCGAGGCATATACCGAGGGCGATTACGGCCTTTACATCTTCCATTCCTACACCCCCGACAAGCTTCCCGACGCTGCGGTCTGGCTCGTGAATTCGACCAAGAGCGTGGACGATTCTGGCTTTGGCGTGAGAGGCGTCGTTGAGCTTGACGAAGCTACTGCTATTGAGAAATCGGCCTCAACCGCCTCCCAGGCGAGAAAGCTGCTCTCGGGTGTTGACGGAAGAAATATTTTCATTTCCGAGTACGTTAAGTACAGCGGAATGTACACCAAATTTACTACCTTGTTCTCCCACGCCTCTAATCCTATGATCATGGCGGGTGTTAACGCGCTTGGCAACCGTCAGGTTGTGTTTGCCTTTGATTTGCATACCTCGGACTTTGCACTTTCCACGGATTTTGCACCGCTTATGTCAAATCTGCTTGATTACTCCTGCCCCGCAGTCGTTGACCGTACAGGTTATTATTGCGGTGAGGAGGTTGCCGTTAATATAATGGCGAATATGAACAGTGTAAAGGCAGTGTCTCCCGACGGTGAGGAAACCTATATAGATACCTCAACCGATATAGGTACGTTCCGCCTTGATAAGGCAGGCACCTATACCATTGAGATACTTTCGGGTACGGAGAAAAAGAATTATTATGTTTATTCAAGTGCTCCCGAGGAGGAGAGTGCGCCTTCGGTTACGGAGGAGAGCTTCTCTGTTACGGGTGAGCAGCAGTATGAGAGGACCGACGGAGAATATGATCCCCTCGTGCTGTTATTCGTATTACTTGCGGTGATATTTGCTGCGGATTGGATGGTATTCTGTTATGAAAAGTATCAGCTTCGATAATCCGTATTGGTTGCTTATCGCCATACCGCTTCTTGCGGTAATCCTCGTTCCTTACTTTATCTCCGTAAGCAGGGACAATAAGACTAAGGGCTGGTTTACCTCTCTTATCGTTCATATCGTGATAGTCATTTCGATCACTCTTGCTGCGGCAGGACTCGTTCACACTACCGTTATGACGAGAACGAAGGTTTACGTCGTTGCAGACGTTTCCTATTCTACCAGCCGTAATTTTGACAAAATTGACGAATACATTCAGCAAATTGACGCATCTCTTCCGTCAAACTCGAGGCTTGGTATAGTCTGCTTCGGTAACGATGCTACGATACTCACTTCATCAGGTATGGCGATTAAGAGCGTCAGAGAGGCGAAAGTCGACGACAGCGGCACGAATATTGCTGCCGCGCTTGACTACACCGCCACGCTCTTCTCGTCGGGAGAGATTAAGCGCATAGTGCTTATCACCGACGGCTATGACACCACCTATGACGGCAGCGTTGTTGCTGCTGTCGAGCGCCTTGCGGCAAAGGATATCAAGCTTGACGCCGTATACGTTGACAGTAATATCAAGGAAGGTGATAAGGAGGTTCAGCTTTCGGGTGTGGACTTCACCACCGCGACCTATCTCGGTCACGAGAGCACTCTTACCGCTATGGTTGAGTCCAGCGTGCCGAGCGATGCTATTCTTGATCTCTTCGTCAAGGATACGACGGGTGAGTATGTCAAGATTAACACTACTATTCTTAAAGCGGATAAGGGCGTGAATATCGCTACCTTCCCGCTTCCGACCGAGGTATCGGGCGTGTTTGATTACAAGGTAACCGTCTCGGCAACCAACGATACCTCTATGCACAACAATTCCTACACCTTCACACAGGAGGTTGCGGGTAAGCGAAGCGTGCTTCTCATCAGCGGTGTTGACAATGATATTATGACCATAAGGTCTATGTATCAGGACACTGCCGACGTTGATTTCTACCATATCACAGGCAACAGACGTGACGTTCCTTATTCCATTGAGGAACTATCCAAATATGATGAAATCATTCTTTCCAACGTTGATATAAGACAAATCAACAACATCAATGCATTTATCGACTCGGTTGATATTGTGGTTTCGCAGTATGGCAAGAGCCTTATCACTCTTGGCGATCTTTATATGCAGAATATGGATGCGAGCAATGAGCAGGACCAGGTATTCCGCAGACTTGAGGAGCTTTTGCCTGTCAGCTTCGGTAATGCGAACAAGGACGCGAAGCTCTATACCATAGTGATTGATATTTCGAGAAGTATGTATTATTCTCGCCCTGCGCAGTTGATTGTAGCTAAAGACGCTGCGCAAAAGCTCGTTTCTATTCTTGGAGATGACGATTACGTTTCGCTTGTAACCCTTGCGGGAGAAGCTGAAATAGTGCTTTTGCCTACAAGATTAGGCGATTGTCGAGATTTGATCAGACAAGAAATAGAGAGCGTTAAGGCTACTCAGGGTACCTTCGTTGGCGCAGCGCTTGATATGGCGTATGAGAATATGAAGAACCTGCCCTTCGAAGAAAAGCAGGTAATGCTTATCAGTGACGGAAAAACCTTCTCTGACGAACCCGAAAACGCCGAAGCCGTGGCAGAAAAAATGCTCGACGAAGGCATCGTTTTGTCAACCATAGGAGTTTTGAACCACGCTCCAACAGCATCGCACACTAAAGGATGTAGATATTTAGAGACGTTGGCGGAGAAGGGCGGAGGACTTTATTACGAGCTTCTGGACGAATATGGAGTTGCTGAGCTTGTATTCGCAACCGTTGCTGATGATCTTACAGATCAAGTGGTTGAAACACAGACTACCGTTAACGTAGAACTCTTCCGTGACGATGTTATGGAGGGCATTCGCTCGCTTCCCGACGTTTTTGGCTACGTGAACAGCAAGCTGAAGCTTGATGCGACGACGGTCCTCTCGCTTGATTATCAGAAAAATGCGACGACTATAGTCAGAGTTCCTCTCTATGCTTACCGTGATCACGGCAACGGCAGAGTTGCCACCTTCACCTCGAGCATATCGGGAAATTGGCTCAGAGGTTGGTCGGATTCGTTAAAAAACAAGTTCTTTGGTAACGTTCTTACCACCAACACTCCCGATGAGCGTGTGAATTATCCTTACACTATCAACTTCGAGTACGGCGGTGAATATTCCACTATTGAAATGCTTCCCTCGTATCTTAATCCTCGCGCAAAGGCGAGCATCAAGATTACTCAGCCGAACGGCAAGGTCCACGAGGAGCAGCTGGCGTTTGATCTTAACAGGTATTTCACTACCTTCAAGACGCCCGACGTAGGTAGGTATCATATTGAAATTACCTACACCTACGGTAACCATTCCTTCAAATCGGACACCTATTTCAACGTTTCCTACAACCCCGAGTACGATTCCTTCGTGGCGTACGACCTCGGCAGTATATACGACTTTATGCGCGGCATTGGTTTGGTTTATACTGACGGAAACGTAGATCTTGAGGTCGACAGGACAGAGGTAGACACCTACCAGCGCAGCTTCCGTTTGCCGCTTCTGGTGCTTGCGGTAGCACTGTTCGTATTTGATGTATTTATCAGAAAATATAAGCCCAAGCGTAAGCAGGATAAGGCTAAAGGCAAGGCAAAGAGAAAGGAGCAGGTAAATGAAAAAGCTTAAAAGAATACTTGCGGCTTTGCTCGCTTTCGTGATGACTCTTTCTATGTTTGCGTGCGGAGAGTATCATTCGGCTATCGGCGGGGGAGGGAATAAGCTTCCCGACGGCTCCGCCCAGCAGCCCACTCTGGATAATGATCCGACGAACGACTTTACCGTAAGACTCAGGCTTAACGGTGAGGCGTATATTCCCAAAACCGCAATAAACGTGTATTGGAATGACGGATACAGCATTCATATTGCTCCGATCGACTCTACGGGAACGGCTACCATCGACGGTCTTGACGGAGACTACAAGGTAACCCTTTCCACCACCCCCTCAGGCTATGCCTATGACCCCAATGCCTATATCGCAACCAACGACGAGCGTCATATTATAATAGATATGTATGATTTGAATCTCGTTATGGGTGCGGGCACCAGTCTTTACAGCTGCTTTGAGATAGGCGGAACGGGCGTTTATTCGGTTACGATAAAAGAAGAAGCTATCGACTCCGACGGCGACGGATCTCTTATACAGAAAGTATATTTTGAGTTTGCTCCGCAGATAAACGGTACATACACCATTGAGAGCTGGGCGAACACCGTTGACGATGAGGTAAACCCGATATGTACGGCATATTACGGCTCGTCTGCTTACAAGTACGGTGCTTATACCGTTACGGACGTTGGCGCGGGCGGCAGCTTTACGAGGAACTTCGTTCACACGATCAATATAGCCGATGAGAACATCAGCACCGGCGGATCACAGGTGTTTACTTTTGCGGTGTCTGCCGAGACGAAAAGCGGTGTATATCCCGTAACCTACACCTTTGCGGTTAAGCGTAACGGCGGCTTTGACCATAACCGTCCCGAAAAGCAGATTGTTGTTCCCACATTTGATTGGACCGACTTTGATTTCGATGCCTTCAATTCCCTTGCAGGCGGTAATTTGGTTGGCGCGCAGACTCCCTATTCGGAGGGATCCAGCAAAATGGTGCTTGATCAAGAGCATTACAGGATCTGGGAAAAGAGCGAGGGCGGCGACGGTATTTATCATGTTTATGATAAGGATAAGTATCCCGAAACCAATGGATATGGCCCGATTCTTGTAGCGTATATTACCAAGCCCATTTCGCCTCTTGATCTTCCGTTTACAGAGATAGAAGCACAGGGAAGTGCTTATTTGACGGTAAGCGACGGCAGAGAGAATTACAAGCAGTTTATAGAGGGATATGAGGCTGTCGCATCGCAGGGATATTACTGTGTCAGCAACTGTCCCTGCCATATAGGCGCCGGTGAGGGTACTCCCAAGGCGTGTCCTCCGAGCTGCACCAACTGTAGTGCTCAGTGTACCCGTTGTCCCGAGGAGATGATAGGCAAGGACGGCTATGCTCAGCTTGTAAACGCTGACGGAGTTGTCCCTGTTACTCCTGAGCTTGCAGAGTTTTTGCAAAAGTTGGCGATACAGCGTCAGTATTTTGCTGACGGCGAGGGTACGTTTGAGAAGAGTGGAATATATGCCTACGAGGACTCTCAGTGGCTCTTCGCCTGCGGTTACTACAAGTGATTTTTCTGAATTTTGCATAATCTTGGTGTTGAATTCGAAATTATTCACCAAAAAGCATATTTATGCATAAAAAATCGCAAAAAAATTCAAAAAAGTTCAAACAAAATTCAAAAAAGGTATTGAGAAATTGAAAAACTTGTGCTATAATATATTATATAAGATGCAATGAACAAGTCTTTTTTATCGGTATTTTCATTTGAGTTTGGTATAATAATTATTCAAAAAAACAAATTGGAGGCTATTATGATGAAGAAGTTATTCTTTCTCATATGCATAATTTCTCTTGCGATTACCGCCCTTGCATCCTGCGGTCAGGAGTGCGAGCATCCCGTGAGCGAGGATTGGACGAGTGATGCCGGCTATCATTGGCACGCTACCACCTGCGAGCACGGCGAATTCAGACAGGGCTATGCGGCTCACGCTGATGCTGACGAGGACGGCAAGTGCGACGTTTGTGCTTACGAGGTAGGTCACGAGCACACCTTCAAGTCCGAGTGGACCAGTGATGAGGATAAGCATTGGAAGGACGCTACTTGCTCTCACACAAGTGAGAAGGCAGAGGAGTCGCTTCATATAGACGATGACCAGAACGGTGAGTGCGACGCTTGCGCAGCGCACGTACATATCCTTGACGGTGCGGGCTTTTGTAGCGGCTGTAATAAGGAGATTATTCCTGTTGACGAATATGACATCGGCAGTGTAATCTCGGCATCTACCGCGCGCACCCATAATATTGTAAGCGGTAAGCTTAACGATTACGCTATCAGCCGCTGGAATGATGAGAGCAAGAATCTTGAGCTTGAGCAGACGGTTGAATTCTGGATTGGTACTAACGGTACTTACCGCAAGTGGACCTACGACGAGGTTGACGACGACGGTAATAAGACCGGCAAGACCGAGATCCTTGAGCAGTGGCTTGAGATAGTAAACGGCGGCGAGGTAGAGGGCATTGATGCCAAATCTGTTGACGGCGTTTACAAGTTTGCCCAGCCCGGCACATTCTCGCAAAGCGATTTGATGGGCTACTATTACACAGTATCTACTCTTGCTGACGGCTACGGTGCCTCGGAGCTTCTCTTTAATCTCTATAACGCCTACCTTGATTATCACACCGAGGATGCGGTTATAGTACACGATGACGAGAATAACAAGTATGACTTCAGCTTCAAGGCGCTCGTGGTTCATGAGGTTAACATAGTGATAGGTGATATTGGCTTGGCCTACAACGTAAATTACTACGAGGTTTCGTTGTCCTTCACCTATGCTGACGACTACACTCTTACCTCTCTCGACGTTACCTGTAACGCTTGGACGAACGATGCCGGCAACGGCGATCCTATTGACTTTACCTACACTCCCGAGAACGGTCTTGAATGGAAGGATGACGCTATCGCGGATTCCTACGTGCTTTCCGTAACTCAGACCGTTGGTACTCGCGGAGAGGTTGAGCTCAATGACGGCTCCGAGTTTACTCCCACGTCCTTCGAGCTTTATGCAGACGAGGCTTGCACCACCGTAGCGCCGGGCACCCTCAACATTGACGTTTCCGAAACGCTTACCAGACTTTACGTTACCGTTTCTCCTGAGGGCAAGTTTATTTCCTTCCTCAAGAACGATTTTATCTCTACCGTAACCGACAAGGATGGTAATCCTGTAACGGGGCTTATGGCAGTTCTTGTTGGAGACACTGTTCAGATTCTTCCTGCCAAGGGCGGCGAGTACGTCGTTACCCTCAGCGCTCTCGGTGTAACCAAAATTATCAACGTAAACGTTACCGCGCCCGAGGTTAAGGGTGCGAACAAGCTCACCCTTGAGGTTCTTGACTCTTACTCTTGGTCTAATGACTGGTCCACAGAGGAATATCCTGATGGTATCTGCTATGAGTTTGTTGCGACCGCATTCGGTGAATATACCTTCTATCTTCCTGCCAACTTTGGTATGTGGGTTAAGAATGAAAGTGAACCTACCGTTGACCCCTTCTATCCTTATTATAATACTAGTGAGGAGCATTCGGTTACCGTAACTCTTCTTCCTAATCAGGTATACCGCTTCTACTTCGGAGCCAGAGCCGTTGGCGTATACGAGATAGGCTACGATTATGTAGCTCCCTGATAGCAGCGTTTTCTAAGCAAAGCGCATCTACTAACGAATTTCATTAATTTGAAATAAATTTTTTAAGGAGGCTCTTATTATGAAGAGACAAATTTCCGTTTTGGCATGTCTTGTAATGGTAATCGCAATGGTATGCTCCATGGCATCCTGCGAACTTATCAACAAGTTCATTCCTCAATCCGAACATACCCATAACTACGTTGAAGGTAAGTGTGAGTGCGGCGAGTCGGATCCCGATTACGTTGCTCCCCACACCCACAACTTCGTAGAGGGTAAATGCGAATGCGGCGAGTCGGATCCCGATTACGTTGCACCTCACGTTCATGCTTTTGTGAACGGTATGTGTGATTGTGGCACCAACAGCCTTTTGCTTGGTGATAACGTATTCTACGTTACCCAGGAACTCAAGGATTACGGCTTCAACTTCACCACCATCACCGTTATCACGGCAGGTGAGTATACCATCACTCCCGAGGGCGGCATCTTCACATGGATCTTCACCGACGATATTCTTACCGGTGACTTCTCCACGAATGAATTTGGTGTTGCGACCGGCTCCTCTTGGGCAAACTACGGTGTAAACGAGGCAGTTCTCCAGCCCGGTACCTACTGGGTAGGCTGTTACTACTACACCGCTGAGATCGGCGGTCCTTACAATCTTGCACTCAGCTATGCAGAGTACGTTGATCCTGCAAACACAGTTCTGGGCGAGGGTAATAACACCATTAGCTTCACTGCAGCAGAGATTGCGGCAGATGCTGCTACCAGAACTCTCAAAATTGAGACCGCAGGCGACTATATGTTCAAGGGCGACGCTTTCGTTGCGGGAGTAACCGCGGCAGACGGTAGCGCTGTTGCCAAGAATTCTGATTTAACCTACACCCTTGCTGCAGGCGAGTACACCGTATCCTTCAGTATGTTTTCTATCTTCCAGACCGCTGCTGATACCGCTGTTGCTCTTAAAGTAGAGAACCAGAGCGTTTCCGGCGGCGATGAGGGCGACGGCGATGACACTACCGCAGGCCCTCTTGATACCGAAAATTCTACTCTCGCTATCGGCGAAAACACCATCACTGTAACCGAGGCTGATCTCGAAGCTCAGTGCATCCAGCATACCATCGTTGTTACTGCTGCAGGCACGTTCTCCTTCGGAAGCAACAACCTTGCTATTCAGGTAGTTACCAACTTCGGTCCTCAGTATGTCGGCACCATTGAACTTGCTGAGGGTACATACACCATTAACATTATCACTGCTTATCTTTCCGAGGCAGGCGAGTATACTCTTACTCTTTCTTATGTTGCTCCCGCTGTAGGAGGTGAAGGTGATGGCACCGAGGATAATCCTATTGAGGTTACTCTTCCTGCCACAGATCTTGCTACCGAGGGTGACGCGACTAACTATCTTTGGTATACCTTCACCTCTACAGAGGAGGGTATTCTTACCGTAACCTATTCCAACGCTAACTCTTGGGTTTCGCTCTATATGGCAGGCGACCAGTACAATAGCCAGGGCGATTATTCGGAGCAGACTATGACCTTTGAGGTTCAGGCTGACAGCACTTATCTTCTCGGTCTTGGCGTTTGGGATGCTGAAGAGGGCGTAACCGCATCTCTTTCCTTCACAGCTCAGGCTCTTCCCAAGGACGGCGACTTTGAGAAGCCTATCAGCGTTAATTCAGGCGCTACTGTTTCCTGTGAGTATCCCGGCGGTAACGATGCTTCTAAGTTCGTTTGGTACAAGTACTATCCTTGGATCAACGGTACTCTCACCATTACTATGGACGGCCCGGCAATAGTTAAGTACGGTACTGATACCGACAACCTTTCAACCGCTACCAACCAGCAAACCATTACTCTTGATATCACTGCATACAATACTGTATATATCGCGGTTCAGTCCTCCACCCTTGCGGAAGAAACAATCACCTTCAGCCTTGAGGCGCTTGAGGAGCCCGGTTCTTACGACAACGCTCACACCGCGATAGTTGGCGATAATTCCGGTTCTATTCCCAGCAACGCTTGGGCAGTATGGTTCAAGTACTATGCTTCCGCTAGCGGAACTATCACCTTCACCTATTCGGATATGGCTATACTCATCAATTACGAAACCGTTGCGAGCGGTAGTGCTTTCGAGGTTTCCGAGGGCGTAACCTATATGATTCAGGTTTGCGACTGGGCAGAAGGCGCTACTTCCGTAGCATTCAACCTTTCTGCCGGTGAAAAGGAAGTAGTAGAGATTGAAGGCGAGAAGGTTATGACCCAGGTTATTGCAACTCCCGGTAACTTTGCGAAGTCCGAAGAGTATACATACACCGCAGCAGCAGGTAGCTATATCATCAATGTTACCGGCAAGGATGCTTCCACATGGTTCCAGATTTACGACGCGGCAAATGATTCTTGGACTAAGTACACCGACTTCCCTGCTTCCGTAGTCTTCGAGGAAGGCAATGTTGCGTTCCGTCTTTACGGCTGGGACGACGCAGTTGCAGGAACTGAGGTTACTGTTGAATTCTATTTCGTTGCATCTGCTGAAGGCGGAGAAGACGGCGACGATTTAGAAGTAGCTGGCTCCTTTGATGTAGATCTTTCTACGGGCTTTACTATGTATACCTTTACCGCGGACGCATCGGGCGTCTACACCTTTACAGCTCCTGCTGACGTAGATCTTCTTGAGGCTGACGGTGACCTTCCCGGCACCGATACAATCACTTCTCTTACTCTCGCGGAAGGCGAAAGCCACGTTATTTGCGTTGCAACCTCTAGCTGGAGTATATACAGCGCTACCGTTACTTATACCTATGAGTATGCAGAGGTTGAAGTAAGCGGCGGCGAGGAGGAAGAGACCGAAGAAGTTGTAGCGCTTGTTCTTGGTGACAACTCTGTTGTAATTTCCGAGAAAAATGCGACCGAAGGCGCTAAGCAGTGTACCTTCACCGCAACCCTTCCGGGCGTGTACACCTTCGCAAGCAACGATGTAGGCGTTAGAATCCTCGATGGTGCTACAGTGGTTGGTACCGGCGTTGTTACTCTCGAGGCTGGAAAGACCTATACCGCAGCGGTTATTGCTATGACGGCAGGCACTTATACCGTAAGCATCAGTGTAGACGTTGAGGACCTTCCTATCGGCAACACCGATATTACCGGCACTAATTATTATGAATACATAGCAGAAACCGATGGAACGCTTTCTCTTGGAATAAGCACTTCCGCGACCAGCGCTGTAACCGTTACCTACTCTGTAAATGACGGTGAGGAGAGTAGCTTTTCTTCGAAGTCCACAGTTCCTTCGGCAAGTATTGAGCTTAAGGCAGGCGATAAAGTTATAATCAAGGTTGTGGGTGCGACCAACCTTTCCGCAAGCTTCTCCGATGGCGAGGATGCGGTTGTTGGCACTCCTATTGCTATGGGTAATAATTCTATCAGCCAGAGCGACGTAGTTTACTCTTACACAGCGTCTGAGGGCGGCGTTCTTACGCTTAGCGTAGGCGGTGCGGTGATGGGTGATGTATCCATCTCTTACACTGTTAACGGCGGTGATGCGACTACCCTTGAACTCAATTCTTCCGTTGATCTTACTCTCGTTGCGGGTGACAAGGTTATAATCACCGTTACCGCATCAGGTTATGCTACTCTTAAGGCATCCTTCGTTGTTTCCTCTACCGATGAGGGCGGCGATGAGAATACCGACGACGGCGAGGATGGCGGCGATGACACTACCGGCGGCGATGTTGCTGGTGATGTTTCCGGTACTTACCTTTCTGCTACGCACTCAAGCGGCAGAGTATTGCAGGTAGTTATTGATACTACTGCAGGTACTATGTCAGTTATCCGTTCCACACTTAACGGAGTTCTCGATACCGCTTACGGTGCAACCGAGTGCGTATTCAGCTACTCTCTTGTGGATGGTACTGTTACTTACTCTCTTACTTCCGGTAGCGGTTGTGGAGCTATCACCTTCGATGAAACGGGTGCTCCTGCGACTGTAGCTTGGAGCGCTGCTGTATTTGAAGGCTTCACTAAGCAGTAATATATCACTTACGATATAATCTAACCTAATATCAGCACCACATCGCTTCGGCGGTGTGGTGCTTTCTTTAACAAATGTAAAAAATAGTCAAAATGTACTTGAAATATTCACAAACATATGCTATAATATAATTGGTAGAAAATTTTTAAAAGAATAATTTTTATTTAGGAGGTTAAAATGAAAAATAAGTTAATTATTCTTCTTTGCCTTGCAATCGTTGCAATGGCAGCGCTCGCATCCTGTGATCAGTTTGCTGGTCTTAACGGTGGCGAGAATAACGGCGAATGTAAGCATCCCGTAAGTGAGGAATGGACCACTAACGAAACTAACCATTGGCACGCAACCACCTGTGAGCACGGCGAGTTCAGAACCGCTTACGGTGAGCACGCTGACGTCAACGAGGACGGACTCTGTGACGAGTGCTTCTTCGAGGTTGGCCACGAGCACACCTACAGCCTTGAGTGGTCTAGCGACCTTGCAGGTCACTGGCACAATGCTACTTGTACTCATACTGCTGAGACCGGCGATTTCGGACTTCACGCAGACAATGACGCAAACGGTGAGTGCGACGACTGTGGCGCACACGTTCACGTTGTAAACAGTGCTTCCGGCAAGTGCGATATCTGCGGCGTTCAGGTAAAGCCTGTTGACACCTCTAGCCTTTCCAGCGTTATCGCTGCTATTTCCGGCGGTTATAGCAACATTAACGGCGGTAAGATAACCAAGGAGTATATCGGCAGATACGCTAATTCCTCTCACTCTACCAAGACCGTGCAGATCATTGATTACATACTCGGTAACAACTCTA
>CAYXAC010000006.1:11405-18233 GCA_964463025.1 uncultured Ruminococcus sp. | reverse complement strand
AACCTCTATAGCCTCGCGCACCTCAAGGGCGTTGCCGATAGCTCCGCCGAGCGGTTCTTCCATACTTGTGATAAGTGCCGAGGTGCGTTTGCCTGCCGCCTTACCTATTTTTACCATCAGCTCTGCAAGCTCCGTCGCAGACTCCTTGGTTTTCATAAACGCGCCCGAGCCGTATTTCACGTCGAGCACTATGTTGTCCGCGCCCGAGGCAAGCTTCTTGCCCATAACCGACGCGCATATCAGCGGTATAGAGTCTATAGTCGCGGTTACGTCGCGCAGGGCGTAGAGCTTCTTATCCGCGGGAGCAAGTCCCTCGCTCTGACCGACCACTGCGATACCGATTTTCTCAACCTGCGCGAGAAATTCCTCAGCACCGAGGTCGGTTCGAAAGCCCGGGATAGCCTCGAGCTTGTCAATAGTACCGCCCGTGTGGCCAAGACCTCTGCCGCTCATTTTTGCGACGGGGCAGCCGAGAGATGCCGCGATAGGCGCGACTATAAGCGTGGTTTTGTCGCCCACACCGCCCGTCGAGTGCTTATCTACCGAGCGTCCCGAGAAGCGTGAGAGGTCCACCGTTCTTCCCGACGCGGTTATAGCCAAGGTCATAGCCACGGTTTCCGCCTCGCTCATTCCCCTAAGGCAGATAGCCATAAGCAGAGCCGACGCCTGATAGTCGGGAATATCGCCTCTCGCGTAACCGAAAACGAATTTCTCTATTTCTTCGCGGGAGAGCTCCTCACCGCGCTTTTTCTTCGTAATAATTTCGTACATACAATCTCCTTTTATAGAGGTGTGGCAGCTCTTTTCAAGCGCTGCATCTTACAGTCAGAGCGCGATTTAGTCGGAGCGATATTTTTACTCGCTCGCTATTCACAGCCCGAATGCAAGCGGAAGAAGCTCGCCGAGCGTCCTTACCGTCGGATTGTCCTCATCTCCGAGAATAATCTCGAAATCAGATTTGCAAAACTCCGCCATAACCTGTCTGCATACACCGCAGGGCGGGAAAATATCGCGTGAGGCTTCACCTCTCTTACCGCCCGAAACCGCGATTGCCGCAAACTCGCGCTCGCCCTCCGAAACGGCTTTTGCAAATGCGACTCTCTCAGCGCACAGTCCGGGGGAGTGTGCCGCGTTTTCTATATTCGCACCGAGGTAGAGCTTGCCCGATTTTGTGAGCAGCGCCGCGCCTACCGAGATTCCCGAATAGGGCGAATATGACGCCTCTCGCGCTTCAATAGCTTTGAGTAAAAGCTCGCGTGAATCAATCATTACAAATCACCTCCGCGAGCGACTCCGCGCCATAGCAGTCGAAGTCGACACCGAGCAGGTCGCACACCGTTCTGCCAATCTCGGCAAAGCCGATGCGAGTACCGAGGTTCACAGGCGCGATACCCTTGCCGTAAGCGAGGAAGGGCACGTGTTCTCTTGTGTGGTCGGTGCTCTCGTCACCGGGGTCGCAGCCGTGGTCGGCGGTTATCATAAGCAGGTCGCCGTCACGCATACCGCCAAGGAACTCGGGCAGCCAGGCGTCAAAGGCGGTGAGTGCCTTGGCATAGCCGTCGATATCCTGCCTGTGACCGTAGAGCATATCGAAGTCAACGAGGTTGGCAAAGCACAGTCCCGAGAAGTCGGTTTTCTGCACCTCAATGAGAGTCTGCATTCCCTCGCCGTTATTGTGGGTAGGCAGGCTCTTTTTGATGCCCGCACCGGAGAATATGTCGTAAATCTTGCCTATCGAAATCACCTCGAGTCCCGCCTCACCGATAGCGTCCATAGCAGTGGCCTTCGGGGGTGTGAGCGAGAAGTCGTGGCGGTTTTCGGTACGCTTGTATGCGCCCTCTGTGCCGACGAACGGGCGTGCGATAACTCTGCCCACCGCGTGCTCACCTACGAGAATTTCACGCGCTATGCGGCAGTATTCATATAATTTTTCGGGTGGAACAAGCTCCTCGTGCGCCGCAATCTGAAAAACACTGTCTGCCGAGGTGTAGACGATAAGGTCGCCCGTGTCACAGTGCGCCTTTCCGTAGTCACGGATAACGTCGGTGCCCGAGTAGGGCTTGTTGCATATCACGCCTCTGCCTGTGCGGCGAGAGAATTCGTCGAGAATCTCGGCAGGGAATCCATCGGGGTAAGTCGGCATCGCTCTCTCGGATACAATGCCCATCATCTCCCAGTGTCCCGTAGTAGTATCCTTTCCGCGACTCTTCTCGCGAATGCGCGCGACGGCAGCAAGAGGATTTTCCACTTTCGGAAGATAATCCACGCCGTCAATATTGCCAAGACCGAGCGAGATGAGAGTAGGAATATTGAATTCTGCGGACTCTGAAATCCGCTTCATAGTATTTGCTCCCAGGTCGCCGAAATCGGCAGCATCAGGTGCGTATCCAATACCAACAGAGTCAAGAACTATGAGGAAAACTCTTTTTGATTTCATAGCTTTTTCTCCTTTCTAATTAGGCTCTCCCATAGGGCGAGGCATATTTCGAATTTATTTAAGTCTTATCGCGGTATTAAGCGCAATCTCCATCATCTCGGTGAAGGAGTTTTGTCTTGCGTCAGCGTCAAGCGCCTCGCCCGTTACGATGTGGTCGGAAACCGTGCAGATGGCAAGAGCCTTCTTGCCTGCGTATGCCGCGTTCATATAGAGCGCCGCCGCCTCCATCTCAACGCCGAGAACACCGAGCTTCGCCCACTTCATAGTAGCCTCGCCGTCAGCGTTGTAGAAGGTGTCGGAGGAGAGAAGATTACCTACGCAGTATCTTGCGCCGATTTTCTCCGCCTCCTCGATAGCAACCTTCATCATATCGTAGCTCGCGATAGGTGCGAACGCGCCCTGGAGATTGTACTGTACTGCAAAATTGGAGTTGGTGCAAGCGCCCATACCGAAGATAATGTCGCGCACCTTAACGTCTGTGCTGATAGCGCCGGCAGAGCCGATACGCATAATGTTCTCAACTCCGAAGAAGTTGTAAAGCTCGTAGGAATAAATGCCAATCGAGGGCATACCCATACCGCTTGCCATAACCGAAACGCGCTCACCCTTCCACTCGCCCGTGTAGCCGTGAATACCGCGTACGTTGTTGACGAGAACCGCGTTTTCAAGGAAATTCTCTGCGATAAACTTCGCGCGCAGAGGGTCACCGGGCATAAGCACGGTCTTTGCGAAATCGTCGGGCGTTGCCTTTATATGAGGTGTGTAAAATTTAGACTTATCCATTTTGTTTTCTCCTTAATTTCGAATTTCGAATTCCTAATTTCGAATTTATCAGTATCCCGAAATATTTTCCTCAGCCTTCGCGAGCTTAACAATTCTGCTCGTACCGAGTCTTTCTGCACCGAGGTTAATGAAGTCCTCGGCATCAGCGAGCGAAGCGATACCGCCTGCCGCCTTGATTTTCGTGCCGTTCGTCACGTGCTTTGCAAAGAGGGCAACGTCAGCCTTGGTCGCTCCAGCGGTAGAGAAGCCGGTAGAGGTCTTGATGAAGTCGGCATCCGACTGTGAAACAATCTCACACATCTTCACCTTCTCCTCGTCGGTGAGCAGGCAGGTTTCGATTATAACCTTGAGAATCTTGCCGTCGCACGCCGCCTTGATAGCGTTAATCTCCGCGAGAATATCGCCGTACTGCTTGTCCTTGAGCGCACCGATATTGATTACCATATCGATTTCGTCAGCACCGTTCTTGACGGCATCCGCGGTTTCAAACACCTTAACTGCGGTAGTCGAATAACCGTTCGGGAAGCCGATAACCGTGCAGATAGCGAGTCTTTCGCCCACGTACTCCTTCGCGCGCTTCACGAACGACGCGGGAATGCAGACGCTCGCGCAGCCGAACTTAATGCCGTCATCGCAAATCCCCTTAATCTCCTCCCAGGTCGAGCCCTGCAAGAGAAGCGTGTGGTCACATTTAGCAAGTATGTCCTGAATATTCATAGCAAAAATCTCCGTTAAAATATTATTTTGTTATATTATTGTAACATAAATAATAAAAAAAGTAAAGAATAATTTATCAATACTTCAAATCATTTGAAAAAAAGTTGACAATTTATGGCTAAACTGCTATAATATTTTTATAATTTATTTTTATTAGGAGATACGGCGATGAAAAGATTTATTCTTTTGCTGATTTTAGTGCTAGCACTTACCATGACGCTCGCATCCTGCGGCGGCAAGAAGCCAAGTGACAACACTCCGTCTGACCTAAATGGCGGCAGCACCGATAACGGTGGCGATACTGAGGATGACGCTAGTACAAAGGAAGACGAAAATAACGAAAACGCTGTTGCGAAGACTCTTTACGATTCCTTTGTTACCGCTATTAAGAATAGCGAAGACCTCCCGGCATTTGAAATTGCGAATGCTATGGCCAAAGATTTTACTACTGTTGATTCATGCGTTTCGGAGGTTGAGATGGATGCTGAATTCTATATGGGATTCGGCGACTATACTATAGTTGGATATCGAAGTGCAGCAAGAATAGAGGTTATAACAATATCTGCTATCTTAGTTAGCTACATATTTGATCTTGAGGATAATATCAACGCAGATGATTTTATAAAATCTCTTGAAGAAAACTGTGTTCCTGAAGAGCTTGGTGTTGAGTATGACTGTATATTCGCTGATAAAGTTGATAACAGAGTTATTTTTGCGATATATCCTTCTGATATTGTAATTGAAGAGGGAGACGATAATAATGACAATGACGAAGATGATAACGGCAATAACGATAACGACGATAATGATAGCAACGTCGAGTATACTCACTCTTTCGGCGAATGGATAACTACCCAAGCGCCTACTTGTACCGAAGCCGGCGCAAAAGAGCGTGCCTGCGAGTGCGGCGAGAAGGAAACCGAGGTTGTCGTGGCTCCTATACATAATATAGTAAATGGCAATTGCACAAATTGCGGTGCTCACTATAGCCAAGGTCTTGAATATATTTCTAACGGTGACGGCACTTGTTACGTCAGCGGAATCGGTATTTGCACCGACAGAGATGTTGTAATCCCCCCGACCTCTCCGGACGGCGATAGCGTGACAAGTATTGGAGAACGTGCGTTCAATGAGTGCTATAGTCTAACCTCGGTGGTAATCCCGGACAGCGTGACGATTATTGGCTCTGGCGCGTTTCTATGGTGTAGATACCTTGTTTCTGTGATAATCCCAGATAGCGTAACGATTATTAAGAATCATGCATTCTCTACTTGCGTTGCCCTAACAGATGTGGTAATTCCGGACAGCGTGACGAGTATTGGAGAATATGCGTTCTATGGTTGCGAAAGCCTAACCTCTGTAGTAATACCCGATAACGTAACATGTATTGAAAAATATACGTTTAATTATTGCTATAGCCTAACCTTAGTGGTAATCGGCGACAGCGTGACGAGCATTGGATCTAGCGCCTTCTATCATTGCGATAGTCTAACCTCTGTGGTAATCGGTGACGGTGTGACTGGTATTGATATTAAAGCCGGCGCATTCTATCATTGCAATAGTCTTACAGAAATAATCGTTGATGACAACAATGAGAATTATAAATCTATTGACGGCAACCTTTATACCAAGGATGGCAAAACTCTAATTTTGTATGCAATTGGCAAAGCCGATACCGAATTTACTACACCTGACAGTGTGACGAGTATTGAAAGTGGTGCGTTCTATGGTTGCAAAACTCTAACCTCGGTGGTAATCGGTGACAGCGTGACGAGCATTGGATCTAGCGCCTTCTATCATTGCGATAGTCTAACCTCTGTGGTAATCGGTGACAGCGTGACAAGCATTGAAAGTGGTGCATTCAGTTATTGTATTAGCTTACCCTCTATATTAATACCCGATAGCGTGATGAATATTGGAAACAGTGCGTTCTCTTATTGCTACAATCTTACAAAAATAACCGTTGACGACAATAACGAGTACTATAAATCCATTGACGACAATCTTTATACTAAGGACGGTAAAGCTCTGGTTAATTATGCAATTGGCAAAGGTAACGCCCAATTTACCGTACCCGATGGCGTGACGAGTATTAAATCCGGTGCGCTCGGTGGTTGCAAAAATCTAACCACAGTGATTTTCAGAAACAGTGTTAAACATATTGGAATTTCTGCGTTCGAATGCCGTAATCTTACCGACGTATATTACACCGGCAGCGAGGCGGAATGGGCAAAAATCATGATTGAAAACGGCAACGATGTGTTAGAAAAAGCTGCTATTCAGTATAATTTCATAATATACAGCACGGGACTGCAGTTCATTTCTAACGGCGACGGCACCTGCTATGTTTATACAATTGGTACTTGCACCGACAACGATATTTTAATTCCGCCCACTTATATCGGCTACAGAGTGACCGGTATTGGCGATAGTGCGTTCAGACGTTGCAATATAAACTCAGTAGTAATTCCGGACGGCGTAACAAATATTGGAGAATATGCGTTCTCTGATTGCGCTGTTTTAACCTCGGTGGTAATTCCGGATAGCGTGACTAGTATTGGAAAATATGCGTTTGAGAAATGCATTGGTCTAGCTTCAGTGGAAATTCCTGACAATGTGACTAGTATTGGAAAATATGCGTTCTATGGATCCTCTGGCCTGACCTCAGTGGTAATTCCGGATAGCGTAACGAGTATTGGAGAATATGCTTTCCACTCATGCGAAAACCTTATGGAAATAACCGTTGACGAGAATAATGAGTACTACGAATCTATTGACGGCAACCTTTATACCAAGGACGGCAAAACTCTAATTCAGTATGCAATAGGCAAAGCAGATACCAAATTTACCGTGCCTAATGGAGTGACGAGTATTGGATACAGTGCGTTCTA
>CAYXAC010000006.1:0-11305 GCA_964463025.1 uncultured Ruminococcus sp. | reverse complement strand
TAATTGCGATAGTTTAACCTCTGTGATAATTTCGGACGGAGTGACGAGTATTGGATACAGTGCGTTCTATAATTGCGATAGTTTAACCTCTGTGATAATTTCGGACGGAGTGACGAGTATTGGAAGTAATGCGTTCACTTATTGCGAAAGTCTAACTTCGGTGGTAATCCCGGACAGCGTAACGAGTATTGGAATTGGTACGTTCTATGGATGCTCCAGCCTAACTTCAGTGGTAATTCCCGACAACGTAACGAGTATTGAAAACGGTACGTTCCAAGGATGCTCTAGCCTAACTTCAGTGGTAATTCCCGACAACGTAACGAGTATAGGTAATTGTGCGTTCTATCATTGCAAGAGTCTAACCTCAGTGGTAATTCCCGACAATGTAACCAGTATTGGAAATGATGCGTTCCATATTTGCTCTAGCCTAACCTCAGTGAAAATCCCGGATAGTGTGACTAGTATTGGAGAAAAAGCGTTCGGACAATGCTTTAGACTAACCTCGGTGGTAATTGGAGACGGCGTGACGAGTATTGGCAACTCTGCGTTCTATCGTTGCGTCAGCCTTAGCTCTGTGGTAATTGGCGACAGCGTGACGACTATTGGAAGTGGTGCGTTCTATAATTGCGATTCTCTAACGTCAGTAGTAATCGGCGACAGCGTGACGAGTATTGAAGACTATACGTTCGGATTTTGCGATAATCTAACCTCAGTGGTGATTGGCAATAGTGTGACCAGTATTGAAAAATATGCGTTTGATAGTTGCGATAGACTTAAAAACGTATACTACACCGGTAGCGAAGAGGAATGGGCGGTGATTGAAATTATTGCTCTTGGTAATAATTCGTTAGGCTACGCCAACATCCATTACAACTACGTTCCCGAGGAATAAAACCGCATTTAAGCGAGTCTGAAATACGGCTCGCTTTTTTGCATAGCGTGGAGTTTTTTCATAATTTTGAAAAAATTCCTAAAAGGTGTAGCATTTTTCGTTTCGTTGTGCTAAAATATATAGGTGAAATTTTGAAGGGAGGGGAAATATGGTTCTTATAATTGCCGAGAAGCCGAGCCTTGCGCGTAATATCGTGGCAGGCATTGGCGGTAAAATGGATAAGAAGGACGGCTACTATATTGGCGAGAATTATATCGTTTCGTGGGCGTTTGGACATCTTTTCTCTCTTGCAGATATTGAGGCGTATCAGCCGGGCGCAAGCGGAAAATGGTCGCTCGACAGGCTTCCTTGCTTTCCCGAAAAGTTCAGATTTGAGCTTCGTAAGGCAAGTGATAAAAAGAGCGTTGACTCGGGTGTCAAGAAGCAGTTCGGCATTCTTGAGAAGCTCTGCAACCGCGATGACGTTGACACCATAGTCAACGCAGGCGACGCCGACCGAGAGGGAGAAATTATCGTTCGTCTGTGCGTTGAGAACGCGCTCAAAACCAGCAAGGCGCAAAAGCGCCTTTGGCTTCCCGACCAGACACCAGAAACCGTCGCCAAGGCACTCACCGAGATGAAGGACGAGTCGGAGTATGACAACCTCGCGGGCGAGGGCTACGCGCGCACCTATATTGACTGGCTCTACGGAGTCAACCTCACGCGTTACGCAACCATCAAGACGGGCAAGCTCCTCAGAGTCGGCAGAGTTATTGCGCCCATCGTTCGCGCAATCTATGACAGGGATATGGAAATTCGCAATTTCACTCCCGAAAAATACTTCGTAATTCAGAGCGCCGAGGAAACGAATGGCGAGAAAGTTGAGCTGTTAAGCAAACAAAAGTTTACAAAAGACGAGCTTTCTAAGGCAGAAGAAGCCTCTGCTCTCTATAACAGCACCGGTGCGGTTGTCACAGCCGTGACGAGCAAAAAGGATAATATATTCCCCGGTAAGCTCTATTCGCTCTCGACACTTCAGAACGTTCTCGGTGAGAAATACAAGATGTCGATGACCGACAGCCTCAAGATTATTCAGAAGCTCTATGAGGAAGGCTATCTGACCTACCCGAGAACGAACTCCGAGTATCTTGCGACTGCCGAGAAGGACAAAATGAAGTCGATTATAGCGAACATAGGTAAGCTCGGCTATCCCGTGAGATTCAAGGACTCAAAGCACATTTTCGACGACTCGAAAATCGAGGCGCACTCGGCTCTCACCCCCACCTATAAAATTCCCCCGAAGGATAAGCTCTCGCCCGATGAGTCGAAGGTTTATTCGACGGTGTTCCGTCGCTTTGTAGCCGTTTTCTGCGCGGAGGAGTGCGTGGCGGAGAAGAGCGAAATCAAGATTAAGGTCGGCGAGCTTGAGGAATTCTCGCTCAAGGGCACGGTCATTCTTGAGAAGGGCTGGACTAAGTACGACGATTATACTAAAAAGGATAAGATTCTGCCTCGCCTTGCGGTTGGTGACGAGGTAAATATCAACTTTGCACCGCAGGAAAAGCAGACCACGCCCCCGAGGCATTACACTATCACCACGCTTAACAATTACCTCAAAAACCCCTTCAAAGACGACAAGGCAAAGGCGAAGGAGCTTGAGGAATCGGGTGACATCGACGACGCAGACGATTACAAGGCGATATTCGAGGGACTCGAGCTTGGCACCGAGGCGACTCGCTCGGGCATTATTGACAACGCTAAAAAGAGTGGCTACATTGAGCTGAAGAAGGACGTCTACACCATTCTCCCGGGCGGCGAGCATTTCATTGAGTCGCTCGGCAGGCTCTCTATAAGTATGGATAAATACAAGACGAGCGAGCTTGGCAAGGCGCTCAAAAAGGTTTACCGAGGCGAAATGACGGTTGACGAGAGCGTAAAGCTTGCTGAGGCGGAGATAGCCGAGGTGTTCGAGAAGGGCAGGAATGCCGAGATTCCTCGCGTAATCGGCGTAGACACCGGCAAGTACGGTGAGATAGTCGGCGAGTGCCCCATGTGCAAGAGGAACGTTGTCAGAGGCAAGTACAGCTACGGCTGCATAGGCTTCAGCGAGGGGTGTAATTTCCGCGTGGGTATCAACATCTGCAAGAGGGATATCCCGATTTCCGAGATGCGCGCGCTGCTCGTAGAGGGCAAAACCTCATCTCTTGGCGGATTTATCTCGAAGAACGGCAAATACTTCGAGGCGCGTCTTGTATTAAAAGACGGCAATGCTGTATTCAACTTTGAAAAATAGTAACGCTAAAAAATCTTCGTGCATAATATAGTATTGAGCGAAAGAAAAACGCTCAAAACGACTTCACGGAGGAAACATAATGAACAACAATTGCTTATGCCACATCTTCGACGACAACTGCACCTGGATTATTGTCCTTGCGATCATAATCGTTCTCTGCTGTTGCTGCAACCACTAAGGCAAAGGGACTCACTGAGCCATAAGCAATCCGCGCGGTTTTCCGCCGTGCGACAGGAAAACTGCCACTCGCGTGGCAGTTTTTGCTTTTACAAGGCTCGCCCTACGGGAGAGCTCCCGCTATAAGCGGGTGAGAGGGCGATACGCTAATCAACGAAAGATATTTTTCTGTAATATTTCCACCGCACCACAAATATAATTTAGCAAGAAAAGTATATTTGCCCAAATGGGCGGAGGAGAAATTATATGTTCGTTTATTCAATACGCTCGTCAACGGTGAAGTTTTTTGGCGTTCTGCTCGTCGCACTCCTTGCGATAGTCGCAATATTCCTCGGGGGCGAGGGCGGAGCAGTGTCGGCATCAAGCAACGCGACCGAAATAGATTACAGCGGTATCAAAACGGCAGAGGACAGAATAGCCTTTATCGAGCAGTTCGGCATCGAGGTGGATAAGAATTCAGAGAGCGAGGAGAGCTTCAAGATGCCCGACAGCTTCGACAGAGTGATTCTCGGCTACAACGAGCTGCAAAAGAAGCAGGGACTCGACCTTTCAAAGTACGCTAAAAAGCGCGTGACAAGATACACCTACAAGGTCACGAATTACGATGCCGAGGGCGAGGTGTACGCCAACCTCTTTATATACAGAGGCAAGGTGGTTGCCTGCGATATTTCGTCAGCAGATCCCGAGGGATTCCTCATACCTCTCACTCTGGTGGAGAAAAGCAATCTCAAATAAAACAAGCGGTTTTGCAAATCAAACTTTGCAAAACCGCCTATTTTTTACGCTAAAAGGATATAATAGAGTGCCATAACAACCGAGCAATACAGCGGTCGGTTAATATGCATTAGTCAACCTTAAAGACTCTGCCGCCCTTGCGTTCCTTGGGCGTAGGCAGGTCGCCATCGGGGTAGCCGAGCACGAGATTGCCGATGCCCTCGACCTCTGCCGTGATACCGATAGAGCGAAGCCACCGTTGCCACTCGGGCTGCTCGAACACCTCCCGCGCTCTGTGAATCCAGCAGGAGCCGAGCCCGAGGTCGTGCGCCGCGAGCATCATATTGCCGAGCGCGAGCGAGCCGTCGTAGACGTAGGTGTGAGCCGCCTTGTCCGCAAGGACAACCAACACGACGGGTGCGTTATAGAATGGGTCCCCCGATGCGCCCATAACCGCAGCGTTTGCCGCCGAGAGCGCGTCGCGTATCTCCTTATTGGTCACCGCAACGATAATCGGTGCCTGCATATTTCTTCCGCTTGCCGCGGCAAGACCTGCCTCGATAACCTTGTCGATAAGCTCCGCGGGGACAGGCTTGTCGGTATATTTCTTAACACTGCTCCTTGTGAGAATAACGTCCATACAGCTCATATCAAAACCTCCTTATACATTTTTTAATAACGAGAATACGAGATTCATAATAGCCGACACGGCAGATAAAATGATGAAGACAAGCCAGAGAATAGCGCCGCCCACGGATGCGCCCTCTATCATCAGATAGTGAACGGCAATGAAGGCAATATCTCCGATTAGGCAGGGCAGAGCCAAAAGTCTGCCTCTGACAAGGCTATGTATTCCCTTGATAACGAGCAATGCCGCCGCGGCAAGCATATAGATTTGCGCTATTGATACAACTTGCTCGATAGCAAATCCCTCAAACAAGGCGTTCGAAGCCAGGCTCTCAATGCCGCCGTTGGCATACAGCGCGAAAATGCCGGTAAGCATAAAGGCGAAATAGCTGGCAGCTGAAATAGAGAATACCGAAAATTTGCTTTTGTTCATAATTAACCTCCATTTATATTTTATTTAACTTAAAATAACCTCTTTATCCCTTTCGACTTCGGCAGACTCACTCTCGGAAGCTGCTGCTTCGTCAGTCTTGCTTTCGGGAGCATTGCTACTCTCTGCATTGGCTCGCTCAACAAGAATCTGTATACCGCGGCCGGTCTGCATGCCGATGGTGATAACCATAAACACACCGAGATAATACGCCACGAGCGTTGCCTCGAAGCTGCCGAAAATGTCGAGCATATAGATTGAGTATCCGCCGTATGGGTCCATACCGAAGTTATCCATATGGAAGATATAATTCAGTATAACGCCGAAGGTGATTACCGAGAACATACATACTATAGCCTTTACCCAGTTCTTAAAGTCGCACTTGACCTGTCCCGAAATCATAAGATAGAAGCCGTAGACCGACGCGAGCAGATGGCACGCCGCCTCCGCAGTGTAAATAAAGCTCGCCTCGATGTTGTAATTGAAAATGTAAGCGTGCTCGGGACTTATCATAAGCGCGAGGAACATTCCCATCCACAGAAAAGCGATAGCCGCATCGCAATACTCGCGAATCTTCTTGCTTAACAGAACGGTAAAGGGTATAAGCGTCATAATAAACGGGCTGATGTTCGCCAGCGTCATAAATCCCTCGTCGAGCCATCCACGCTGGAAGGCTGCGTAGTTCCACGCGAAGAAAAATACCAGGTCGGCAATAATGAATATAGTGTTGCCAAGCCTTACGTTGATGTATTTATGAAAGAATGACAGCGCAATTATCGACGTAAAGTAGCAGAACACCATGATGCCGACCATTTGCATCATATTCATCATACGCCGCTACCTCACTCTTCCGTCTTTTCGGTCTGGTCTTGGCCTTTATCTTTGTCCTTGTCCTTATCCTTGTCGGTACTCCACCAAGGATTCTTCTCATCCTCGGCATCCTCCTCTACGGGAGGCTCATACTCAAAGACGAGAGTTCCCTTGTGCCAGCCGTCAACGAAGCCCTCGGGAAGCTCACCTTCCTTGCAGTAAAGGTTGATAACAAGCCCCTCGGTGTCGAATGCGCCGACATCGATATCGGTCACACTCTCGGGAATGATAATTTCGGTGAGCGAATCACAGCCTGCAAACGCGCCCTCCTCGATTTCGACAAGCGACTCGGGGAGTATAAGCTCGGTGAGACTCTCGCAGCCTGCGAAGGCGTTCTTGCCAATTTTAACAACCGTTGAGGGAATCTCGATAGTTTCCATCTTCGTGCAGCCGGCAAAAGCCTCTGCCTCAATGGCGAGAATACCGTCAAGCAGATGCATAGCGGTTATCTCTGTTCTATCCTTGAATGCGCCCTCGGTTATGCCGAGAACTATCTTTTCGTCGTGATACGCACCTATGTAGACCTCACCGCGCAGTCCTGCGTATGAGCCCACTATCTCGCAGTAATTCTGATTCTCCGAATCGCTGTAAATTATACCAGGCGTCGTCTCGTACTCCCAGATAGCCTTGACGGTGCTATCCCTCGTCACCTTGTAATAGGAGCCTGTCCAGCCGAGCAGGTAGTGACCGTCCTTTGCCACGTTAGGAGGAGTCGCGCTCTGTCCCTGCGTCACACGCTGAACAGCCTCACCGCTGATGAGAATACCGCCGCCAAGGTCAAAGGTGACGGTATACGACTTCTTGCCTGCGAAGAATATCATAAGAAGTATTATTGATATCGCTAAAAATTCAAGAGTAAGAACTATCAAGAGCTTGGTTTTTTGTGATATATTTTTACCTAAAATCTTCATATTTCCTCCCAAAAAGTGACTTTTGTTTATTATATTGTAACACAATATAATTGACTTGTAAATATTTTATTTTAATTTTTTCTTAATCTCGCATACAAATTCGTGCGGTACAGCGAGATTTCCTCTGCCGACACCGAGTGCAACGTCGGGCTTTATCGGGCCGTGGAAGTCGCTGCCGCCGCTTTCGAGAATACCGAACTCCTCGGCAGTCGCTCTCGCTGTGCGAGTGGTTTCCTCGCTGTATTTTGAATAGAGCGTTTCCATAGCGTCAAGTCCCGCCGCCTTTGCAAGTGGCAGGAATTCTCTCACCTCGTCTTTGCCAAGGCTGAGGTATGGATGCGCCCAGACGACCACCGTTCCGATGGATTTTAGGAAGCTTATGGCATCGAGCGCGGGTAAATATTTCGGTGCATCGTAGTGACCGCCAGACTTTGAGATAAGCCCCGAGAACGCCTCCTTGGCGCTCGAAACGTAGCCGAGTCTGACAAGCTCCGCGGCAATATGCGCGCGGTTAATGCCCCCCTCGGTGCGCGAGGATAGCTCGTCGTAATCGAGGCCGTATCCCGCGTTCTTGAGCGAAGCGATGCACGCGCGGTAGCTCTTTTCCTTCTCGCGACGCATATCCTCGACGAGCGCTCCTATTTTTCCGTAATACTCGCTCCTTACGTACATACCGATTATATGCAGCTCCTTGCCGCACCACTCGGTCGACAGCTCAATGCCGGGGATAGCCTCGGCGGTGAAGTCCTCGCCTGCCTTTACGAACTCGTCGAGTCCTGCGACGGTATTGTGGTCGCATAGCACTATTGCCGAGAGTCCTATTGCGTCAGCCGCCTCGAGCAGCTCACGCGGCGTGTATGTGCCGTCGGAGAAGCAGGAGTGGGTATGCAGGTCGCAGCTTTTTCTTTCAGAATTCATTGTGTTTTCCTCTTATCAAATTTCCTCATCAGGAGTCTGACCGTCGTGAGCGAGCCATTTGCACTCACCAAGCTCAAAGTTCGTAAATGTCGCCTTGAAGGACGAGTCCTCGGGACTGCAGGCATAGATGCCGAATCGCACAGCACCGCCTTGCCACATATGGCAGACGCGCATATGACGGTAGGTGACACCGTCACTCGAGCATTCGATGCAGTAATCGTCATCTCTGCGGCTGAGCCTGTACCACATCGACCTAACCGACGCGTCAATTTCGGTCGTCGCCCAGTCGGAATATCCATTGTTCGTCACCACGCTGCCGAGATGAGCGAAGCTCTCGTTTTCGTATTCGATAGACGCCTTGAGCCAGTTCTCGCTGTCGATGTACATCACGACACCGCATTGGTCGAACCTGTGCCTATAGTCAAACTCGGTCCTGACCGCGAACGAGAAATACTTCTCGTCGCTTTCCATCTGGAAAACAGGGGCATTATCATTCCTGAAATGGTAGTAGGTCCGCTGCCACAAATCGGTGTGCGGCTTCGTCAGAATCTCTACATTCCCATCAGCAACCGAGAAACCCTCAGGCTCTCTCGTCCACTCGAATTTATTTATATCAAATTTCATTTAGCCTCCGGAAATCATTTAGACTATTTTCCCGACATAAACGCTTCGATGTGATTAATAGCATCGTTTACGTCACTCGGGTGAGTGTGCGTGTACCTTTCGTTTCCTGTTTTGTCAAAAAGTTTGGCGGAGAAAACGAAAAGGTCATCTTCCTTATACAAATCAAATCTTTTATCGCTCAAAGCTCCGCGAATAACAGGAACGTCTATCGTGTAGCCGTCGTTCAGGGCAAGCGTGCTTGTAAGCAGCAAGTCGTATCTATCCTTTAATTTCTCATAAATCAAAGCAATATCCTGCATAAAAGCCTCCTTAAATCAATAGGTACATTTTACTCTACGGTTATATCTTCAAAGCTTACGGAAAAGATGTACCTCGAGCCATTTGAGTCCTCTATTTCAACCTCTAACAAAAAACGTTCATCGGGTAAAGCTGTCAATTTATCGCACATCCACCAAGTTTTCTTTACCGTATTGATGTCGAATTCCGTTTTCAGCGAGTAATTAAAAAACGTGATCTTTTTTACTTTTGTCATTGCGCCCGATGAATTAAGACAAATTTCCAAGCCGTTGTATCGCGGCTTTTTGCTTTTCCAATCGGTAGGCAATTCCATTTCTGCAAATGATAAAATTTCCGCATCATGCAGACCGTATATCCAATACCATTCGGGAAACCCGGAATAATATTTCTCAAGTTCCGATACGTTTTGTTTCCTGCTCATAAATCATTTCTCCTTCATTTCGGCTCAATACAAACGACACTTTCAACGTGGCCTGTCATCGGGAACAAATCAAACGGTGTCACGCTATCGCAAAAATATCCGTGTTTATTAAAAGCAACCACATCTCTTGCCAAGGTTTGCGGGTTGCAGGAGATGTAAACCACCTTTCTTGGCGCGAGCGAGCAGATATGCTCTATAAGCTCCTCGGTAGTTCCCGCGCGAGGCGGGTCGAGGATAACTATATTCGGCAGAATTTTCTCGCCTCTTGCCTTTTCGGCAGGGGCAAGCAGCCTTGCCGCTTCGCTTGCGTTACCTGCGTAGAACGAGGCGTTGCTGATGCCGTTTTGCTCGGCGTTGAATTTCGCGCACTCGACAGCGCTCTCCACTATCTCAATGCCGATAATCTCGCCTGCCACGTCAGCCATCGACAGACCAATCGAGCCTGCACCGCAGTAGAGGTCGAGCACGAGGTCGTCTTTTTGGGGCGCGGCAAGCTCCTTTGCCTTAGCGTAGAGCAGCTCGGCTGCCGAATGGTTCACCTGATAGAAGGACGGTGCCGTAATCTTCAGGCGTACGCCGCCCAGTGTATCGAAAATGTAATCCCTGCCAAAGAGGGTAATGAACCTCTCACCGAGAATTACGTTAGTATTCTTCTTGTTCACGTTGAGGAGAATTCCCACAACCTCGGGGAACTTCTCGGTAATTTTCTTTACCAATTCGTCAGAGCAGGGAAGCGCCTCGCCGTTAATAACGAGCGTGAGCAGCACCTCGCCCGACAGCTCGCCGCGACGCAGATAAATATGGCGCAAAAGTCCCTCGCCCGACTCCTCGTCGTAGACCGAAACCTGCTTTTCCTCGAGGAATGCACGAATCACTTCAAGAATCCCTGCGAAAGCCTCGGGAGCGAGAGGGCAGTCAGCCGCCTCGGTAACTCGGTGGCTCTTGGGCGCGAAGAAACCGATGATATACTTACCGTTTTTGTCGCGCGACACGGGGTACTGCGCCTTATTTCTGTAACCGCGCTCGGTGGGCGAGGCTACGAGAGGCAGAACTTCCACCTCTGAAAGTCCGCTTTTCTTGAATATCTGCCGGACCGACTCCTCTTTCAGCCCCTGCTCGTATTCATAGCCGAGGCACTTGTAGGCACAGCTCTTGCAGAGCGCGTTATCGCATCTGCCATTGACGCGCTTATCCGAGAGAGCAATAAACTCCTCGACGCGACCGACCGAGAAGGAGCCGGACGTCTTTATTATTTTAATGCGCGCGACGTCACCCGTCACCGCACCCGAAACGAACACGACCTGGCCGTCGATTTTAGCCACGCCAAAGCCAAGATTCGTTATATCAATTATCTCCGCCACAAAGACGTCATTCTTCCGTAAACTCATAATTATCTACCTAAACGACAACAAAAGTTGTCAAAATTACACAAATTCATCCTTAAAACTGTTTCTATACTCCTTGGGAGTCATACCGAAAGCACTCTTGAAGCTCTTTGCGAAATAGGAAGCATCGGTGAATCCGCACTCCTCGGCAATCTCCTGCGCGCTCTTGTCGGACAGCTCAAGCAGCCGCTTCGCCCTCTTTAAGCGATAGGCGATTATGTACTGGCGCAGAGTCATACCCTTTTTGTCCTTCAGCACCCTGCTGACGTAGAAGGGGTGATAGCCGAAAATTGCGCCGATCTCGGTATTGGAAATCTCGTCGGAGCAGTTCTCTCTGATATAGCCGTCGAGCGCCTCGACCATTCGCGCGGGCAGAGCAGACTCGTCGGACACCTCAAGGAGCTTGAGCATCACGAGCTTGACCATAGCCGAGAGCTGCGCGCGGTAGAGTCCTTCCGCCGAGGTGAAAATTTCACTCATATTTATAAAGGTATCGCGCTCGGACTCCATATCGGTGAGCAGTATATAGCTGTCAAGCGGCGCGTCAAGACCGCACTTGTGGCAGAGCGACTCGTCGTACTCCAAGGTCGGCACGGGCGAGATGCGCCCCGACGGCTCTGCCTGCTCGTCTGTGGGGTCAAATGTCACCACAACCGCGCGCATATACTTGCTTTTCAGCTTGTACGGCACGCCCGCAGGGATATAGAGCAGCGTGCCGGGCGAGAGATGCCCGAGCTTCTTGCCGCCGACCACCGCGGTGATGTCGC
>CAYXAC010000005.1:9117-18268 GCA_964463025.1 uncultured Ruminococcus sp. | reverse complement strand
CTTCGCGTTAATTTCCCCAACGGTGTTATGGTTGGACAAACCGGCTCTTTACTTGCTACCGAGTGCTCTATGGAAGCACTTGACCTTCAGCTTGCAAGACTTCTCAAGGTTGTTGACGAGCTTGAGGGCGCGGCGCTTATCACCGCCGACCATGGCAACGCCGACGAGATGTACGAGCTTGATAAGAAGACCGGCGCTCCCAAGGCGAACAAGGACGGTTCCTATAAGGCAAAGACCAGCCACACCCTCAACCCCGTTCCCTTTATCGTATACGACAACTTCACCGCAGACAAATACACTTTAAAGCAGGGCAGAAACGATTTTGGACTTTCTAATGTTGCAGCTACCACAGTTAATATGCTCGGCTACGAGGCTCCTTCCATCTGGGATGAGTCTATTATTGAGGTAAAATAAAAAACACGTCAAGGCAGGCGCAAGCCTGCTTTGACTCAAATTTAAGCGAGAACTTTCAATGAGTAAAAAGAAAAAATCTTATAGAGAGCCCAATCCGTTAATTTTTGGATTAGCAAGAGGAATTTCCAGATTCCTCTGCCGCTTCTTCTATAACGTAAAAATCCTGCGTAACGACCTTGAGGGCAAGTCGGGCAGATACGTCATCATAGCAAATCACGAGTCTATAATTGACGTTCTCCCTGCCTACACGGTTGTTCCGCCGAAAACGCATTTTGTAGTCAGCAAGGCTATGATGGATTCTATGCCGATAGCGCCACTTATGGAAATGTGCGGTGCTATAGGCAAGAATCAGTTTCAGACCAGCGCACTCGATATGCGCAGAATGAAGTCGGTGCTTGACCATAACGAAACGCTTATGTTTTATCCTGCGGGTCTTATGACTGAAAGCGGCACGTCGACACCGATACCGATAGCTACGGCAAAGGTGCTCAAATGGTTTAACACCGATATTTACGTTGCCAAGGTCAACGGCACCTATCTCACTAATCCCAAATGGGCGAAGGTGAAGCGCAGGGGGAAAATTACGATAGAGCTTTATAAACTCGCCTCGAAGGAGGAATTTGCTGCACTTTCCGATGAGGAGGCAGCAGCTCTCGTTGTGGAGCATCTTTCCTTTGATGCATACCGCGAGAACGATAAGCAAAAGGTTTACTACAAGAACGGTGACAACGTCGAAGGACTTCAGCATGTGCTTTATAAGTGTCCTCTTTGTGAGCGTGAGTTTACAATAAAGGTGAGGAACAAAAATAAGCTTCATTGTACAAACTGTGGCTATACGGTAAAAAGCGATAATTACGGCATTTTATCGCTTGTTGGCGGCGGCGCTCCGATCTTCAATTATCCGAGCGACTGGCACGCATACATAGAGGAATCGGTTTACGATCACGTCAAGGCATACCCGAACTTCTATTATGAAATGCACGCCAAGATACGCACCATTAACGAAAAGAAGCACAGATACGAAACCGTCGGCGAGGGAACTATCACCTTGAGCTTTGACAAATTTGTGATAGACGGTGTAATTGACGGAATGCCGTATGTTGATGAAATTTCGACTACGACGTTTCCCATTCTTCCGTTCCGTCCGGGTGCTTATTTTGAAATACAGCACAATGATCACATTTACCGCATTGTTCCTGATAACCCTGCTATCGTTATGAAGTGGATATTCACTTTGAAATCAACGTTCAGGTTAAAACATGGTATTGAAAAGGGATAGAGCATCGGCTCTATCCCTTTTTCCATATATTGCATTTGACATTAAATCTCAAATATGGTATACTTATTATGCGGCAGAAAATGTTGGCCGCGTTTTTTATTTTATAGAAGGAGGCGAATGAGAGTCGGACGCCCGACGTTAAACAACACAGAAAGGAAGATATAAAAATGAAGAAAATTTTAAGTGCGATTTCACTTGCCGTCATCCTGTTTATCACCACTGCCACCGTCACCCTTGCAGCATCCACCTATACCGTCAAGAAGGGCGATAGCCTTTGGAAAATTGCCGTAGCACACGAGGTTGGACTTTCAGAAATTAAATCGGCAAATCCCACCATCAAAAATTACGACCTCATATATCCCGGACAGGTCATAAATATCCCCACCGTTAATTCGAGTGTCACCGCATACGAGAAGGAGGTCGTCAGACTCGTGAACGTTGAACGAGCGAAGCAGGGACTCTCAGCCCTTGAATACGATTGGCAGCTTTCGAGAGTAGCAAGATATAAGTCCGACGATATGCGTAAGAATAACTATTTCTCACATACGAGTCCCACCTACGGCTCGCCGTTTAATATGATGAAGAGCTTCGGCATTACCTATAAAACCGCGGGCGAAAATATCGCCAAAGGATACAAAACTCCCGCCGCAGTAGTAGAGGGCTGGATGAACTCCTCGGGACACCGCGCGAATATACTTAATTCGTCATTTACCCACATCGGCGTCGGCTACGTTGAAAGCGGCAACTACTGGACGCAGATGTTTGTCGGCAGATAATTATTGGTTTAGTAGCCAAATACCCGCATTAAGATAGCCTGCAAACGCCACCCAAACAGCGTACGGAATCTGCAAGTAAGCACACCAAGGCTTAACCTTATAGTATTCAATTATCGTGCGAATTATCAGGTAAAATAGAATAATCAGGCAGATAAGTGCAGGCAGAGCAGCACTCAGCTTAAAGAATATAATACTCCACGCGAAGTTATCGACAAGGCTCATTGCGTAATAGGTAAGCCCCTGCCTTGCCGCCTCGGTGTTAATATTGCGGTTAGTGTAAACACCTGCCGAGCTGATACCCATAAGCACGTACAGAATTGTCCACACGATAGGGAAAACTATCGCAGGAGGAGCCAGCGGCGGAGTAATCAGCTCACCGTAAATATTCATACTGTCGCGAGTCAGCGCGGCTGAAATAATTCCGACTGTAAGCGGTATTGCTATTGCCACCAGATAGGTTGGCAAATAAGGCTTTATCTTATTCCACATATAAAAATACCTCCGTAATTACTGCTATTGTATGCAGCTTTGCGGAGGTATATGTTATTTTTTGAGTCCAACGATATTTTCTTCCTTGAAATCGTAGAGCAAGGCAGGGCACTGACCGCCAAGCTGAATGGTATAAGTCACCTTGCCGTCATCATCGACCTTCGCGTTGTGTATGTAACCAAACGCCAGATCATCTCTGTAACGGAAGCTCACGCATTCATCCTCTTTATACTTAGCTATTTCGGGATATACCTTTTTCTTTTTGAAAAGATTTTTAAAAAACATAAAATCACCGCCTTTTCTTAATTATATCATAAAAGTGGAATATATTCAACCCCTTGCAAATAAAAGGTAAATATGGTAAAATAATAAAAAGTGTAACCTTTAGGAAAAAATCTCGTCTTTTATGGTAGAACGGAAAGGAGAGAACTATGAAAAGAAAACTTATCTCACTACTACTTTTATGCGCGATTCTATTTAATCTCACGAGCTGCTTTATGCCGATTGCAGCGGAAAACCTGATGGACGGTGTAACGGCAAATAAGGTTAAAACGCTCGACACTCTTGAAAGCCAAAACGAAGCCGTCACCGATTTCGCTCTGCGCCTGTTCAGCGCGACCGAGCAGAGTGGTGAAAACACTCTTATATCTCCGCTGTCTGTTATCGCGGCACTTGCTATGACGGCAAACGGCGCCAGCGGCACCACCCTTGCCGAAATGGAAGAAGTGCTAGGTATGACCTCCGATGAGCTTAATCTATACCTCTACACCTACCTGAACGCCTTACCCGAGGGCGATAAATATAAGCTCCGCGTAGCCAATTCCATCTGGTTCTCAGATGATGAAAAACTCACCGTCAACAATGCATTTTTACAGAAAAACGCGGATTATTACGGGGCAGAAATATATAAAACGCCGTTCAACGACCAAACCAAGCGCGATATAAACAACTGGGTGAGAAAAGGAACCGACGGTATGATACCGAAGATTCTTGACTCGATTCCCGAGGACGTGATAATGTATCTTATCAACACGCTCGCCTTTGAAGCGGAGTGGACCGAGATCTACGAGCGCGACCAGGTGCGCGACGGAGTCTTTACTGGAGAGGACGGCGCAGAGCAGAACGCAAGGTTTATGTACTGCGACGAATATGCCTACCTCGAGGACGATAATGCAACAGGCTTCATTAAATATTATAAAGGTAGAAAGTACGCCTTCGCCGCCCTCTTGCCAAACGAGGGTGTAACCGTCACCGAGTACCTTAATTCGCTCGACGGTGAGAAACTGAACACAATGCTGTCAAACCCCACAAGCACCACCGTCAAGACGGCTATCCCGAAGTTCAAGACCGAGTACAGCGTCGAGATGTCGAAGATTCTCTCGGATATGGGCATGCCCACCGCCTTTAACGTCACCTTTGCCGATTTCTCAGCACTCGGCAGCTACGAGGACGAGAACATCTTCATTAACAAGGTCCTGCACAAGACCTACATCGAGGTTGCCGAGCGCGGCACGAAGGCGGGCGCCGTCACCGTAATCGAGATGGCGAAAGGAACTGCAATGCCCGATGAGCCGAAGCGAGTCTACCTCGATCGCCCGTTCGTCTATATGATAATCGACTGCGAGAATAACGTCCCCCTCTTCCTCGGCACACTAATGGACTTAAATAATTAACAAAACCCAAAGGGAGCTTTTCACCAAAGCTCCCTAAATTATTGAATAAGGCAAAATAAAATAAAAAAACACATTTTTTATCAAAAAACACTTGACAAATGAAAATAAATGCAGTATAATAATAAAGCGCTCGCGGGAGTGGCGGAATCGGCAGACGCGCACGTTTGAGGGGCGTGTATCTTTGATGTACGGGTTCAAGTCCCGTTTCCCGCACCAGGATAAAGACCAGGATTTAATCTTGGTCTTTATTTCATTTTATATGGTCTTTACCCCGAGGGGAAACGGGACGGTTTTTAGCTATCGCCTCAAACCTCGCGCTAAAAACGATACTTAATCGTTTTCTTGACGCGCGACATTTCCCACACCACGAAAACGGAACGGAGTTTCGGCATATTTTACAAAACGCAACTGCCGGTTGCGGAATTGTATACCCTCGTGTATAGTATTCTATCGGGAAATATGATACGCTATTTTCAAAGGAGGTACTATGAATCTTTCTGAAAAACTTTATTCACTCAGGAAAAAGAACGGTCTTTCGCAGGAACAGCTCGCAGAAAAGTTGAACGTATCCAGGCAAGCGATTTCAAAATGGGAAAGCGGCACAGCCGTTCCCGAAACCGAGAAGCTTATTGCAATAAGCAATTATTTCAACGTTTCAATAGATTATATGGTCAAGGACGAAATATCACTCACGGATACAGACACCGTAGATAAAGGTAAGGACACGATAGTCAAATATATCGGTTTAGGCTTATGCATATTAGGCTTTATCTGCTTTATTATATGGGCTGTCATTCTTATCTTCAACCCCGGTGCTTCCGGGGAGATTGCCGATTCGTCCGTGATAACTCTTGATGGCAGAGCTATCATTTTGATTGTTTGCTTCCTGCTTGTTGCCCTTGGCTCAGTTCTGTTCTTAAAAAACAAAAAGGGAGGTAAAAAATGAAAAAGTCGAAAATACTTTTCATCGTATTTTACATTATTACAATTTTACTGTTATGCGCGATGTGCGCTCACATAGCTTATTTTTACCGCAGTATGATTTGCGCTATAGAGCATTTCGGAACGAGCTTTCCGGCTAGCGTATCATTTCTTCTTGCAATACCTTACGGCATTGGAATTACTGTCAGCTCGCTCTTTTCTTGGTTTTTCTATAAAAAGACTAAAAATGCATCTAATTAAAAATGGCAGGTAAAGCGGATTTGCTTTACCTGCCAAATTCTTTATTTTTCTTGCTGCCTTTTCTCCATTCTGCGCCAACTGATAAATCCGTAAATATCGTTCGCTAAAAATACGCCGAAGCAGGCAAGGGTAGAAGCATATGCAGGCTCTCTGATGGTTGCTATGCTCCACAGAATGATAAGCACCACGTCGTTTGCGGCATATGCTACCGCATAAAATGGACTGCGCCTTGCCGTCAGGCACACCGCGAGAAAGCTTGTGGTTATCGAGAGCGTACTAACGAGGAGATTTGCCGTGCCGAACGCACGAAGAACAAAGTGGAATATTATCGTCACTATCACGGAGTAGAGAAGCATCAAGAGAACCTCTCGTCTACTGATTTTGCCTACTTTGACCTCGGCATAATTATTGCCGTAAGGATTCCTGAGCCACGAAATCAGTGCATAAACCACCATAGATAAGCGACGATGTGAGCGAGAAATAATCCTTTACAGGAGAGAGGATAAAGAAGAGTACTATCAGCGCCATTGAGGAAATCCACAGCGCCCACTCCGTTCTTGTAAAATATCCAATGATTTTCTTAATTCTTTCCATAAATCTCCTAAAAAAAGCATTCGCAAGGCGTATCTTCAAAGACCTAACGATACGCCGCGAATGCTTTTCCTACCCGGTGGCAGTTATTATTTTGTTATATTATATCACTATCCTTTGGATTTGTCAAGCCTTAAAATGCCCACTCACCGTCACCGAAGATAGCAACCTCGCGTCCGTCAGCGCAAACTGCGGTGATAGACATATCGGCAGTACCGATCATGAAGTCCTCGTGCACGATAGAGTCGTTAATGCCTTTCGCGCGCTCCTCCTCCTCGGTTGACTTTTCGTAGTCAACGAGCAGGTTAGTGAAGCCTCTGCCAATGGCAAGATGGCAGGCAGCGTTCTCGTCAAAGAGCGTGTTGTAGAAGAGAAGTCCCGACTGTCTGATAGGCGAGGAATAGGGCACGAGCGCAACCTCGCCGAGGAATGACGCACCCTCGTCCATATTCACAAGCTCGCGGAGCAATTCTTCGTTCTGCTCAGCTTTAACATCGACAATTTTGCCTTTTTCGAATCTGAACATAAAGTTATCGATAAGCTGACCGCCATAGGAAAGGGGCTTCGAGGAGTAAACAACACCGTCTGCATCGCCCTTGCGCGGAGAGGTAAACACCTCCTCGGTGGGAATGTTGGGATTGAAGTAAACGCCTCTGCCGAGCGTTTCCTCGCCACCGCCCATAAAGATAACATCGGGGAGAAGTCCCACTCTGAAATCTGTACCGTTAGATGCCTTATACTTCAGCTCCTTAATGCCGAGCGAATTGAGATAATCGCATCTTGCCTTGAGGTCTGCGTTATGCTTGTTCCAAGCCTCGACGGGGTTATCATCAACTCTCGAGGTCGAGAGAATAGCCTCCCAGAGCTTCTCAACTGCAACGCTCGTGCGCTCGCTGGGGAAGACCTTTTTCGCCCAGCCCTTGCCGGGAACTGCCGCGATACACCACTGGTACTTATTTTCCATCTTATTTCTGATAGGCTTGATCTGTTTCGAGCGCGCCGCCATGGCGGTAGCATACTTCTTCTGATTTACGCCTGCGAGTCCGTCGGGATTCTCGCTCATAAGGTAAATCTTGCAGGGAAGCACAGCCGCCTGATGCTCCCACTTTTCAAGCTGCCACTTTTCCATATTGCCAAGCACCTTTGCCGAGCAATGTCTTACGTTCAGCTTTGTCAGAGGCTGATACGACCAATCGACAGAAACCTTCGAAGCGCCTGCCTTGTAGCACTCGTCAACGAGAATTTTGACGAACTCGGGCTGGTCAAGCTCTGCGCTGATAAAGACCTCTTGTCCCTTCTGTATATTAGCACCCGTGCGGGCTATGAGATTAGCGTATTTTCTAAGTCTTGTCTTGTTCATTTTATCTCTCCTTGAATATTTTTCAAAACCTCGAGCAAATATTCGTAAACCCTCACGGTAGAGGAAATCGAAAGGTGCTCATTTGTTGTATGGATATCGAAGTTATCAGGGCCTATCGAAACGCAGTCAAGCTCGGGCAGCTTGCCAGAGAATATTCCGCACTCAAGTCCTGCGTGTATTGTAACCACTTTTGGCGTTCTGCCATACATTTTCTCATAAATTTCGCACATTTTATCTCGCAGCGGTGACTCCTTTCTGTACTCCCAGGCGGGATACGCACCCCTTGCGGAAGCAGTCGCACCGTGTGCTTTTGCCTTGCTTTCAACCAGTTCAACTAGCGCTTCCTTTGCCGCATTCTTCGATGAGCGAATTGAGAATCCCACTCCAACCGAATCACCGTCGCAGCCTATAACACCCAGATTAAGCGATGTTTCCACAAGTCCCTCAATGTCCTCGCTCATGCTTATAACTCCGCTAGGCTCGTCGAGAATCAGCGTAATCAGGCTCTCTGTTGTAGATTTATCAAACGCATTGTCGCAGTTGCACTTGCAGAGCGAAATATCCATTCCTGCCTCGCGCTCCTGCCAGGCGGCAAGCACGCCAGCCTTCGTTGCATCGAATTTTGCGCCTATATCCTCGCTTACGACTATTATAGCTGACGCCTCGGTGGGGATCGCATTATCTGCCACGCCGCCCGAAATATCGGCAATTCTGATATCACCGAGCTTCGCAAGCATCTCGGCGAGTAGCTTTATCGCATTTGCGCGCCCCTTGTCAATGTCAATTCCGCTATGACCGCCGAGCAGTCCTTTGATTTCAATCTTGTAGCACTTTCCCGAAGTGCTCTCACGCGCTATGGGCAGGGAAAGGTCAACTCTCACACCGCCTGCACAGCCGACCGTGAAGATACCTTCCTCGTCGGAGTCGATGTTTATCATCATTCTGCCGTGAATAGCCGATGCTTCAAGTCCCGCCGCGCCTGTGAGTCCGACTTCCTCGTCGGAGGTAAACACCGCCTCGAAATCGGGGTGGGGAATATCACTCGCATCAAGAATAGCGAGCGCATAGGCCACCGCCACACCGTCATCACCGCCGAGCGACGTGTTCCTTGCACGCAGGAAGTCGCCATCGCGGTAAACCGACAGGCCGTCTATTGCAAGGTCGATATCTGCGTCGGGCGTCTTTACAGCTACGATGTCGGTATGTCCCTGGAAGATTATCGCAGGTTTGTTTTCATAACCGGGTGTTGCCGGCTTCTTGATAACAACGTTATCGTATTCGTCGCGTATTACCGCAAGATCTCTGGTCTTGGCAAACTCCATGAGGTAATCGGCAATAGCCGCCGTATTACCGGAGCCGCGCGGAATTTCCGATATCTCAAGGAAAA
>CAYXAC010000005.1:0-9107 GCA_964463025.1 uncultured Ruminococcus sp. | reverse complement strand
ACTCTTAAAATCGCTAAAATCTATCATATTTTCCTCTTTATTATTAGTTTTGCATTACTATTTTACAACAAATAGGAAGAATTTGCAAGGAGTAAGTTGACTTTTCTTTGTAAAAGTTGTAAAATAATTGTAATAATTAAAATATTATGCGAGGAAATACAATGAATACCGAAAAACTGATAAATTTTGTTAAGTCCTCCCCCAGCGCATTTCACACGGTTGAGGGAGTTAAAAAGACACTTATAGCCGCAGGATATACAGAGCTTAACGATGGCGAAACTGCTGCATTTTCCGACGGCGGCAAGCACTTCGTCACTCGCGGCGGTACTTCGATTATAGCATTCAAGGGCAAGGGAAACGGCGCAGGCTTTATGATGTGCGCTTCTCATTCCGACTTTCCCTCCTTCAAGGTTAAGGACGTAATTTGCTCGTCTGGATATACCAAACTTGCGGTTGAGCCTTACGGATCTATGATAAATTATTCTTGGTTTGACAGACCTCTTTCGGTAGCGGGCAGAATAATGACGAGAAAGGGATCTAACCTCGAGTTTCACCTCGTTAATATTGATAAGCCCCTCGTTACCATTCCCAGCGTTGCCATTCACCTCAACAGAGGCGTTAACGATAATTGCAAGTTTAATCCTGCCGTTGACCTTCTCCCCCTGCTCACCTATGGTGAGGATAAGAATGCCTTCTGGAAGCTCGTAGCAGAGTCGGCGGGTGTGGAGCGTGAGTCCATTATCTCCCACGACCTCTATCTTTACGTTGCGGAAGAGGGCAGAGCTATCGGCCTTGACGGAGAGCTTGTAGTTGCTCCGAGACTTGATGACCTTGCCTGCGTTTCGTCCTCTCTTGAGGCATTTGTTTCCTCCGCCGAGAGTGACAAGGCGGTGTCCGTCTTCGCTATGTTTGACAACGAGGAGGTTGGCTCTCTCAGCCGTCAGGGTGCGGATTCTACCTTCCTTAACGATACCTTGAGATGTATCGCGGGTAATGACGAGAAATATCGCAAAATGCTTTACAACAGCTTTATAGTCAGTGCCGACAACGTTCACGCCCGTCACCCCAACCATCCCGAGCTTGCCGACACTGTCAGCGCTCCCACGCTTGGCGGTGGCGTAGTAGTCAAGTACAATGCCAACAAGCGTTATGCCACCGAGGCTTGCTCTGACGCAATATTTAGAACTCTTGCAGACAAAGCAGGCTTGACGCTCCAGAGCTATCACAACCGCTCCGATCAGATAGGCGGGTCGACCCTCGGTGCAATAACCTGCACACACGTATCCGTCACCACCATCGACGTCGGCATTCCCCAGCTTGCTATGCACTCATCGACCGAAACGGTAGCGATAAATGATGTTGCCGATATGGCAAGAATTCTCACCGAGTTCTATTCCTCGGCGATTGTCAAGAACGGTAATACCATTGAAATCGTAAAATAAATTACAAAAGGCTGCTTCGAAAAGAAACAGCCTTTACAATTTACATCATCTTCTTCGCAAATTCCGCAATAAGTTCTGCCGTACCGTCAATGCCTAGGGTAGAGGAGTTGATAGCCATATCGTAGTTATCGTACTTACCCCATTTGTTGCCGGTGTAGAAATTGTAGTATGACGAGCGACGCTTGTCGGTCTTGTTAATAACGTCAATAACCTGCGATGACTTCAGCTCGGGGTGTCTTTCAAGCACTCTTGACTGACGGTGGTTGAGGTCGCCGTAAATGAAGAGCCTGAGTAAATTCGGCTCATCGCGCAGAACGTAATCGGCACATCTTCCGATTACAACGCAGCTACCCCCCGAGGCATATTCCTTGATAACCTCTGACTGTAATATAAAGAGCTTATCGTTAAGCGGCATTTTGTAGCCGAAATGCATAGTCGTGCCAAGAACATTAGAGCCCATAGCGAGCGTGTAGAGCAGACTGTTTGCCGCGGACTCATCAGCCTTCTTTATAATCTCCTCATTGAAATTGCCTTTAGCCGCCGCGTCTGCAATAAGCTCGCGATCATAGAGAGGAATGCCGAGAATTTTAGCAACCTTCTCGCCGATTTCTCGACCTCCGCTGCCGTACTGACGTGCAATTGTGATGATTATCTTTTTCGACATATTATACCTCCCTAGAAAATTATTGTAAAAATATTTTAGCATAAAACTTTCGTTTTGTAAATAGGTAACTCGCCTTTTTTCAAAAATATTGAAAAGTAGCGAAGGATATGCTAAAATATAATTAAATACATTAAGGAGTAATGATATGTACCTTACCGATCATACGCTTGCCGCATCGCTCCTGCCAGTGCGAAAATCCGATTCGAGCAAGGGGAGCTTTGGCAGAGCTACGCTTATCGTAGGTAGTGATAAATATCCCGGAGCTGCTATGCTTGCACTAGAGGCAGCACTGCGCGGCGGCGCGGGATACGTTAATTATATAGGAACAGAATCACTCTGCCGTCGGCTTCAGCTTCGCTCACCCGAGGCGCTTTATACCGAGCTTGAATATACGCTTGACGGAGAGAGGGAAAGGCTTGTCGCACTCACCTCTCATTCAACTGCTATTCTTATTGGCTCGGGCTGTGACCCCACAGAGTCGCTCTATCTTACCGCAGCCGAGCTTCTTTCCACAGAGGGCGCGCCAATAGTCCTCGATGCCGATGCGATAAACGCGATAGCCGCATTCGGCACACCGAACATCATAACCAATGCGCGTCGCAGAGTTATTCTTACGCCACACCCTCTGGAGTTTTCGCGCTTAACAGGCCTTTCGGTTGCCGAGATTCAGGAGAGTCGTGAGAGCATAGCGCGCGACTTTGCCGCAAGGCACGGCTGCATTCTCGTTCTCAAGGGGGCAGGAACCGTAACCACCGACGGAGATATAACCTATATCAATTCCTCGGGCTCCTCTGCTCTGGCCAAGGCAGGCAGCGGCGACGTACTTGCGGGGCTCTTGACCTCGCTTCTCGCATTTTCAATCGATCCGTTAAAGACTGCTGCACTCGCGGTGTATATTCACGGCAGAGCGGGTGACAATCTTTCCGAAAATCTATCCGATTTCGGCGTCACCCCTTCTGATTTGCCCATTGAATGTGCCAAGGTTATTGCGAGTCTTACAAAGTAAATACAAAAAGGTCGGCAGGACGAGTGCCGACCTTGATTTATATAATTTCGCTGATTTTATAAAGATATTCCGCTACATCTGCTCGCGTGATACAGTCGGTTAGACTTGATTCATCACCTGCGTCAAACACTCCGAGCGAGCACATAGCGTACACTCCGGCTCTTGCCCAAATGGGAATATCGCTGTCGGTAGCAAAGACACTTTCCTCGCCCTCTGCATCAGAGCCAACGAGAGTTGAGAGGATTTTTGCCGCCTCATACCTCGTTATATCCTCATTGGGAGAGAAGAGGAGCTTTCCCTCCTTGAAATCGCCGTTCACAAGCCCTGTTCTTTGCGCTGTGGCGATATAACTCTTGAGCGATACCGAGATATCGGCATCATCGTCAAAATAGGTCGCTGTGAGCGTAGAATCGGGTCTGATGCCCGCGCATTTCATAGCCATTGCCACGAATTCCGCGCGACTGACCGTTTGGTCAGGCTCGAAGTACATATCATCACCGAGCATTTTTCCGCCCATTATACCCATTGCCGTCATAGCGACCGCTGCATTATACTCCTCGCGGTCCTCCATATCACGATATACTGTGTCGCACATTCGTTCGTTAACCTTGACAGTTACGGATACAGGCTTGGAGTAATTGCCGTATTCGTCTCTTACCACGTAGGTGAACTTGTCCTTGCCTTTGTAATCCTCGTCGGGGGTATAGCAATATCTGCCGTCCTCGCCCTCAAGGAGGGTTAGTATACCGTGCCCGGGGTATGACACGATAATGAACTCGATATCGTCGCCCTCGGGGTCGCTCGCCGTGAGATTGCCAAATACAGAAATCGCCTCCTGCGTATTGACTACCGAAGCGCTGGCGGAATCACCGCTTGCCTCGGGAGCGTAATTCACCTTGTCAATGAATTTTAGAATGCACTCGATTTCCGCACCGCCCGCATAGCCGTCAACCGTGAATTTGAAGCTGCACTCACTTACCGCGTTGGTTGCGGGAATAAAGACGAGCGCACCGAGATTTTTGCGCTTGATAACCCTGCCTGCACCAACACGCTTGCCTCCAATCAGAAGCGTGCCCTCGGTAGATGCAGGAATTTCAGTCACGGTAATGCTTCTGAAATCACTGAGGCATAGTGCTGATTTGAAATCTCCGTCAGTGAAGCATATTTTTTTGCCAAATAAACCCGTCTTTATCATTTTGACATCGTTTGCAACAACAGCGGCCCCCGAGCCGAAGAATGCATCAGCGCTCACTCCTGCAAAGAGCACCGAGCAGCCAAGCGTAATCGCCAAAGCGAGAGAAAATAATTTTTTCATTATAAACCTTCCTTTCCATCTTGATAGCATTATTTTAACCCTAAAAAACAAATTTATTCATCTTTGAAAAGCACTTGAAAAAATCGCGCGTAAATGTTATAATTATTACGATGAAAAACGAAAGGGCAAGCCATGAATCAAAGCGAAGCAAGAGAGATTATAAATGGCACTATCGAAAACGTAGTGTTCCATAATGACAAAAATGATTATACGGTTATCGACGTGGTTGACGAGGAAGAAAATCTCCTTCTCGCCGTCGGTATCATGCCTCTTGCCTTCGAGGGAGAGCGAGTCAAGCTTTACGGCAGATGGACCTATCACAAGGAGTTCGGCAAGCAGTTTGCTTTTGATTCCTTCGAGAAAACTCTACCCGAGGAAGAGGAGGGGATTTTACAGTATCTTTCCTCACGTACCGTTAAGGGTATCGGCCCTGTAACCGCCCTTAAAATTGTCAACCGATATGGCAAGGATTCCTTCGACGTTATTGAGAACCACCCCGAGTGGCTTGCGGATATTTCGGGTATTACGCTTAAAAAGGCTGCGGCAATTTCCGAGTCTTTCAGAGAGCAGGCTGGTATACGCGGAGTTATTATGTTCTGCAAGGACTATATGGGTACCGCCGACGTTGCAAGGGTATACAAGCAGCTTGGCAGCGGCGCGGTTGGAATCATTAAGCATAATCCATATATTCTCTGCGACGGTGAAATTGCGCTTTCCTTCGAAAAGGTTGACGCTCTTGCGAAATCTCTTGGTGTTGATCTCGAATCCGAGAACAGAATTTTAAGTGGACTCAGGTTTATTCTATGGCACAATGCCACGATGAACGGTCACACCTGTTTGCCCGAGGATAGCCTGGTCAGTCTTTCTTCGGATCTGCTCGGGATTAGCAGTGAGCTTATCAGGAGAACTCTTTTCGACCTGCTTGACCGTTCGGAGCTTGCATCGTATACCAAGGATAACCAGAACTTTATTATGACTGTTGAGTCGGCAGAGGCGGAGGATTATATAGTCAAGCATATTATGCGCCTTTCGGACGAGACGGAACGCTTCGATACGGCTGATATTGCCGCCCTTATCGAAAGGGTAGAGTTGGGACTAGACATCAGCTTTGCCCGTATGCAGCGCGAAGCGCTCTTTGCTTCTCTTGAGAACGGAATTATGATACTTACCGGCGGTCCCGGTACGGGAAAAACTACGGTAGTGAAGGCTCTGATTTCCATATTTTCAAGCATCGGCTTCAAGACAGTTCTGGCAGCGCCTACGGGCAGAGCCGCAAAGCGTATGAGCGAGGCTACGAGTGAGGAGGCAAAAACCGTTCACCGAATGCTCGAGATGGAGCGCACTATTGATGGTCAGATGCGCTTTTGCCGTAATGAGAAAAATCCTCTATCCGAGAAGGTGGTTATAATCGACGAGGCCTCTATGCTTGACCTTACGTTGACCTCAGCGCTCCTGCGTGCGATGAAGCGCGGTTCAAGGCTTATACTTATCGGTGACTCGGATCAGCTTCCGAGCGTCGGTGCGGGAAATATCCTTTCCGACCTTCTTTCATCCGAGAGAATCAAGACGGTAAGGCTGACCGAAATATTCCGTCAGTCGAAGGAGAGCCTGATAATAACTAATGCTCACAAGATTAACGGCGGAGAGCCGCCGATACTGAATATTACTGACAACGATTTTTTCTTTGTAAGACGGGAGAATGAAGGTGATATTTCCGAAGCAATAGCCACCTTAATATCCGAGCGTCTGCCGAGAAGCTACGGTAGAGATATAAAGGAGAAGATTCAGGTTATCACCCCCTCGCGCAAAGGGGCGGGAGGAGTCGAAGCGCTCAATACCGCGCTTCAGGCACGGCTCAATCCGCCCGCGAAATTTAAGAAGGAGAAATCCTCTCACGGTGTTGTCTTCCGAGAGGGAGATCGCGTTATGCAGATAACGAACAATTATGACATCGAGTGGGATAAGAACGGAGCAACGGGTGTTGGACTTTTTAACGGAGATATAGGAACGGTAGAGGAAATCAATCTGCGCGAGGAGAAGTTAACGGTAAGGTTCGATGACAAGACAGCGGTCTACACCTTTGATATGCTCGAGGAGCTCGAGCTTGCCTATGCGATAACCGTGCACAAAAGTCAGGGAAGTGAATATCCTGTTGTTATTATACCGATGTACTATTGTGCGCCTATGCTTATGACGAGAAATCTTTTGTACACGGCGGTTACTCGTGCAAGAAGCATGGTTATTCTAGTTGGCAGGGCGGATATACCAAGAAAAATGGTGGAAAATAACCGCGAGATAATGCGTTATACAGCACTTGCGGACAAAATTTGCGATTATATTTGAAATTATACTTGAAATTCTTCTTTTAATGTAGTATAATATCCTTGTATGTGTATATCACTACGAAAATTTTACCCGAAAGGAATGCGGCATGGTTACGAGAATTGGTCTTGACCTCGGTTATGCTAATATAACTTTAAGCGACGTGAATGCCGGTGTGTACCGCGAGCCTGCCGTCGCGCTGATTGATAAGAATACGCGCCGTATCATTTCTGTGGGTAATTCGGCGCTTGCCGAGAGCGATAATCTCAGCGAGCAGACCTTGCTCGTAAGACCCTTCAAGAATGGCTTGCTTTTTGACAGACAAATAACGCAGAGCATTATCGCTAACGCCGTGCGTTCGCTTCCTACGGAGGAACGTGTTCGTTGCGTGGTTGGTGTTCCGTCGGATCTTCTTCCAAAGCAGGAGCGCGAGATTTACGCTATGCTGAGCGAAGTCGGCGTGACCGAGTCCTTTACCGTTAACCGTGCGGTTGCCGCGTTGATTGGCGCAGGATATTCGCCAAGGCAGAGCATTATATCCGTTAATGTCGGAGCTTCTGTTACCGAGATTGCCGTCTTCAACAACGGTGAAGTGGCTTATACAAAAAAGGAAGCAATAGGCGGCGAGGACTTTGACAAGGCTGTTAAGCAGTACATATTCGAGCAGGGCGAGGTTAACGTCTCTCTCTCTGTTGCCAGAGCGATCAAAGAGAAGCTCGGTGCTGTATGGCACGGCAAGGATGAGGAGAGCGTTGATATCGAGGGCACTCTTTCCTTGACGGGCAATAGGGTTAAGATGACTATATCCTCCGAGGACATTGTAGGAGTCTTTGAAAAGCCATTGCACCGATTGCTTATGGCTGTAGCCGAGGCTATTAAGAAGATTCCTCTTGACAATATTGAGAACACGTTCAAAAACGGCATTGTGCTTACGGGCGGTGGCGCTATGATATACGGTACCGATATAATGATGAACAAGGTTTTAGGTATTCCGGTTAGTCAGCCTGCCGATGCTATTGATTCAGTGGCCAAGGGACTTGCGATGATAAACAATGTGATTCCCGTAAAGAGCAGGGCATCAAAGAAGAATCTCACGGATTCAATAGCAGAATATTTCAAGGATAAAAAATAAAATATAAATATAAAGGAATTAGAAAAAATGAAAAACAATTCTTTGTTCGTTAAGATAATGGCAGGCGTGCTTGCAGGACTTATGGTAGTCAGCGTTCTTGCTACCGCTATTATTATTTTCGTTCAGTAATTTAAGAAACGGTCAATCAAAGAGAGCCTCTCGAAATGAGAGGCTCTCTTTATATTTTAAGAAGGCTAGGGAAGTATGAATTTTGAAAAATATGCCCGGAGATAAAACTGTTATCAATGTTCTAAAATGCCGCAAACTTAACCTTTTTACCGAAATTACACTTTTCCGTTTTGGATTTTTACGCCTGTTGATGACTGTGGATAAAAGAGATTTTTGCACATTTTTTCTTAAAAATCGTGTTGAAAACTCAAAGCCAAAAAAGTATACTATTCCGTTGTTTGACATAAAATTATTCATAAAATCGGCTTTGTTGTGCTGATTTTGACAGTTTGATGGGGTGTGGAAATCATTTTTGAGTGCTCGGAAAAATATAGTGCAAAAATGAGGCAAGTTATAGCTGGAACGGAAAAGTGTAATTCGTCCGGTGATGCACCTTTTCCAAACAAGTCAGTGTTGATAACTCTTTGGGGTATAGAATACGTGTGTGCCTTGCTGTAAGCCGTTCTTTGTGTTATATCTTTTGATGCGTTTATATGACTAGTGTAAAAAACAAAAACCGCTATGGTATAAACCACAGCGGTTAAGTATTTATGATAAATTATTAGCCCTTCTTCTTTCTGCTGATGCAGGTGAATGCACCGCCGTAAATGCTGTCATAAGAAGCAGCGGGAGCAGCAGTAGCAGCAGGCTCTTCTACCTTGGGAGCAGCTTCTGCAGCCTGAACCTCTTCAAGCTTTCTGAACACCTCGTCAAGAGTGGAGGTGGGAGCAGCAGATGTCTCGTGAACAACTGGAGCTACGGGAGTTACAGGTACAGCAGGAGTTGCGTACACCTCGGGCTTCTTGGGAGCAGCGTTCTCTGATATAAAGCCGGTAGCGATAACGGTAACACGCATTTCATCCTGAAGCGAGGGGTCAAATGCAGCACCCCAGATGATGTTTGCATCGGGATGTGCCTCGTCTGCAACCATGTTGGAGGCGATGTCAACCTCTTCCAGACCGATGTCGGGGGAAGCGGTGATGGAGATGATAATGCCGCGTGCGCCTGCGATGGAGGTTTCGAGCAGGGGGCTCTGAATGGCCATCTTTGCAGCGGCC
>CAYXAC010000004.1:12558-21023 GCA_964463025.1 uncultured Ruminococcus sp. | reverse complement strand
GCTGCAGTCTGGAATACCTGATAGGTCGGGTGGTCTGTAAGATCCGAGCCCGCGATGGTGAAGGTAACCTTGAGATCGGACTCGCTGTAGCCCATAGTGTGGTTATAAGCCTGCGCCATAAGCGACTTGATGTTCTCGAGAGCCTTCGCCTCGTCAAATTTGATGTAGGGGTAAGCGTGACCGTTCGTCTGCTTATTATTGCCGCTTGCGTCCTTGGGGTACGCCCAGCTTACCGTAGACATAGGCCAGAAGATCTGCTCTGCCGTACCCGCATCGTAGTACTGAAGCGCAAGGCTCGTATCCATAGCAGCCATAATAGCGCGGCGAAGGTATATGTTGGGAATTTCACCCGCGTTGATACCGATGTAACCGTAACCGAGCTGGTCAACCGCTATCTGCTGATAGCCCTTCGACTTGATGGAGTCGAGTATAGCGGCGTTATCCTTGGTGAGCTGGGGAGTTACGTAATGTACGGTACCCGACTGAAGCATTGTAAGCGCGTCGTTGGTAGGTACTATCTGGTAACGAACCTTCTCGATATTAACGTGGTAATCTACGGTAGAGTCCTCGGGAAGACTTGCTTCCATACTCTCCTCGAAGTGGGGGTTTGCTTTGAAGTAAACAACGTTGCTGCTGAAGAACTCGGTACCGGTAACGGTGTCCGCATTTTTGTTGTTGGTAGCCATATACGCGCCCGCACCCATAGGAACGGTTACGTTTCTCTGCGACTGAATAGAGTCGGTCATAAAGTCGAAGCTACCGTACTCAACGCCGAAGTTGTTGTTCTTGATATCAACGTCGTAGCCCTCCGCATAGTAATGCTGAGGTGCAACCGCGAACGCGAAGTTCCATACTGCCTTGGGGTCAACGCCGTTAATCTTGACCTGAAGCACGTCGTACTCGTCGGCATTAACGGGAGTGCCGTTAGGATTATGCTCATGCGCTACCTTGTAGGTAGTACCGTTAACCTCAACGCTTTCCACGTCGGTGGTGTGACCGAGAGAAACGATACCCGAGATATTCGGGAATGCCATCTCGCCATCAGCGGTGTTCTCTTTGAGGATAACTTCCTTAGCCTTTGCCATATAAAGAGTCTGAAGCTCCTGTGCAGTAGCCCAATAGGAAAGAATCATATTAAGCTCGGAGTTGATCTTGGAGTCGTAAACGTACTTTACGGCATCCTCTTTCGTCTTAATGTTATCGGGATAATCTCTGTGAACCTCAAGAATTGTGTTCTTATCTGCATTAGGCTTGCCGTTCTTGTCGCCAAACTTAACGGTTACGTAGCCTTCCATATACATGAAGGAGGTAATCTCGTCGAAGTTATGCGACTTGTAGGGCTCTTCGGTGTAGGCTTCCTTTGCGGTCTCATAGTCGGACTCAAGCTCCTTTTTGAAGAGCTCGAGAGTCTTGTCGTAGTCAGCGATAAGCTGATCGACGGTTACCGACGAGGTGTCGCCCGAAACAGCCTGCTTATAGCCCTCGGAGAGCGACCACGCTGCGAGTGCTGCTCTCATCTTCGCCTCGGTGGTGGAATAACCGCCCGAGGGAGTCTTTGCAGTCTGCTCGAATACATTGATAAGCTCTTTGATACGGTTGGACGCACGGTCGCGCGCCGCATTCGTCAGCCACTCGTCACCGCTTGCACCGCCAGAGAGATTCTGCTGGGTTCTGTACTGCGAAAGACCGATAATGTCTGTCGAGTACATAGTGGATGAACCTGTGTAAACTGGGTCGAGGTAGACGTACATATTGAAGAGCACGTCCTCGATGGTGAGAGGCTCACCATCGGAGAACTTAATGCCGTTCTTGATTACAAACGTGTAGGTTGTAACACCGGTTTTATCCGGATTTTCGCTTTTTTCGGTGCTGTCGTAGCTTGATGCATAATCAAGCGCAACTACGGCTTCATTAGGACCAAAGGTCACCGTTGCGTCGCCGTTCTCGTCAATTCCCGATGTCAGCATACCTATCTGAGTCATGGAAACTATCGTTCCGTCGGACGCACTTGTTGAATAGAATGGGTTAAACAGACCGTCGAGGTTATCAGTCATGATAACGAACGCCTGATTTCCGCTACCGCCACAGCCAGAAAGCACCGAAGTGATACTGAACATCATTACGATGCACAGCACCAGGGAAATGATTTTATTCTTCATTTTCTGCCTTCTTTCTTTGAAATACATTTTTATTAGTTACCCGAAACGATGGATACGGTGCCGTCCTCGTCAACCTTCAGAGCAAAGGACTTGTTGTCCGCATTCTGCTTTACTACGAGAATCTCGCCTGCGCTTATGCCATTCGTTTCGCCGTTACCAATGATGGTCTTAATGGTAAAGCTATCGCTTCCCGCAAGAGCTGCACAGTTGTCACCGAATACCAGACTTCCGCTGACGGTAACATTCTTGAAGCTTGCGCCCTCGCTTGCAGCACCCGCAATCAGACCGAAGGTCGCATCCTGAGCAACTACAGGAATGTCGATAATATGAGTGATGTCCTCAAACTTAACGTTTTCGATATATGCGTTCTCGCCAAGAGAGGAGAACAGACCGTTGGTAAGACGGCTTCTCGAGGTGCTATCGAAGGAAACACCCGAGATGGTATGCTTCTTACCGAAGATCTTACCGTTGAACTTTCCGTTAAGGAAGGTAGCAGGCCATTCCTTGCCGGTAAAGTCGAGGTCACAGTAGAGCTCGTAGTAGCCCTCGGTGTCAGCATTCTTGATGAAGTCCTCAACCGAGTAGATCTTGTAGGTCTTGCCCTCTGTCCATTCGGTATGAAGTCTGATAGTAGGTGTAAGTGACGTTGCCGTTTCCTCATCCCACTTTCCGCTGATGGTAGTCTTGCCATCGGTTTCATTTACGATAATATCAGTATCGATGTATTCAACCGACTTGAGCGTGTAACCGTCTCTTACAGGGAAGTTATCCATATTGAGAGTTACGTCACCGCTATGCCATTCGGGAATGGTGAGGTCGAGCGCGGACACAGTAGAAAGAAGGTAGCTGTTTCCGCTTTCGTCGTTTGTGTAAATTTCGAAATTGTAATAGGGAACCCAAGCCGCATAGAGCGTAAGCACGCTTTCCTTGGCAGAGTAGTTGTAATTCGGGTTAATATTGATTCTGCCGTTTTCGAAATCCCATTTACCCGAGTAGGTGTAGCCATTCTCAGTCTCGGTTTTGGTGGTGTACCAGCCCGCGAGGAAGTAACCGGGATTTGTAACCTGCATAATGTTATTCTTGTCGCGTCTTACGTCATCTGGCGCGAGGAGAGCGAGGCCGTCCTCACCGATGCTTGCAGGGTTGTAAAGGTCAACTATCGAGGACTTGCTGCCCTTGAAGGTACCGCCGTTGGAATCGAAGGTAACGCTTATGGTGTAGCCTTCCTTCTCGTAGTCGTCATAGTAGCTCTTGTTACTCTTGACGATTGCTATTATAACGCCCACGATAAGAGCAACAGCCACAACAGCCGCGCAGGCAATAATAATCGTCTTGCGCTTCTTTTCGCTTCCGTCGTTATTTACGTATCCCTCTGTGATGTCGTCAAAGTCAACGGGCTTGTCGAAGATGCGCTTCTCGAAGGGCTCCTCTGAGATTTCTTCCTGAACTTCCTCAGCCTCGACGGTGATTTCCACCTCCGGCTCTGCACACTCAACACTTTCGTGAGTGATCTCTTCAGCTACCTCGGTGCTTTCGACAGCGGGAGTCTGGGTGCTTGTCGCTACCGCGATCTCGCCATTCTTAAGCTTTCTTATGAAGATGAAAATAAATACGCCAAGTCCTATTACGCAAAGTGCGAGAATAGAAACTACGACGATGAGAGCGGTAAGAGCAGTCTTAAGACCGTTCTTCTGCTCTTCGGTAAGATCATCAAAGCCGGGAGTGCTCTGAAGGTACTCAAGGTCCTCGATCATCTGCTCGGCATCCTTGAGAATGGTGAGCAGAGAGTTAGGAACGAGAGCGCGCTGCTCGTCACTCACGATCTTGTCGTATGCAGCTCTTGACGCAACAACGAGCGCCTTGTGCTCGAGAGTAACCTCGCTTGCGCTGGTGGGCAGTTTGTTGATAGCTGCAATAGCCGCAAGAGTGGTGTCGTCGGCAGCAGCCGCGCCCGAAACGTCAAGTCCAAAGTACTGACCCATAATGAAGGAGTCATAGTTCTTGCCGTTTACAGGGCTGATCATAACGATCTTGTTGTCTACGCTACCAACGTAATCAACGAAGTTAGCACCGTAGAAGAAGTTAGAGGGAAGCGAGGTTACGTTCCACATGAAGTAGGGAATGATGCCCTTGCCCTCGTAGTTAATGGGGTTACCGTAGTTATCCTGGAATTCGTAGTTGCCGATTGCAGGAATGTTCTGCATTGTTTCATAGTAGAGGCTGTCGTACTCCTCCTCAAGCATGGGGGCCTGATAGCTTGCAAAGGATACAAACTGGAGCTTATCACAGCCGTAGAATGCCTTGTGTCCGATAGCCGCAACGGTGTAGGGGAGAATTACTCTTTCAACGTCGTAGCCCGCGAACGCCATAGCGCTGATTCTGACAGTGTTCTCTGCAACCTCTGCGGTAACGTCGCCCATCCAGGCGATAAGCTCAAATCCCTTGGGAACAACTCTGTAAATAGAGCCGTCAATAATCTTGATGTTGTCGCTTATATCGAAGGTGTAAACATCCTTCGTGCCCATTACCTTGTCACCGAACATTACGTTCTCGGTGATGTAGAAGGGAGCAATAATGCAGTTAGCGAAGGGGTTGTCACCGATGTCGGAGAGCTTGTCGCCAAGCTTAACCTCAAACTCGGTCACGTTTTCCTTGTAGAACGCGTGAGTACCGATGTACTCCGCAGATGAGAGATCAACGCTTACGAAATCGGTGTAAGCAAATGCGTAGTCACCGATATAGCTTGCCTTTTCCTCACCGTCAATTCTGCCAAGCGCCTCACAGTAGGAGAATGCGCCCTCCTCGATTACGATATTCTTCGAACCGAGCTTAAGAGAGGGAAGCTGCTCGTTGTAGCAGAATGCATACTCGCCGATGAAGCTAGCCTTCTCGAGATTTACAGCAATAAGGTTACATTCTGCGAATGCATAACCCTCAATTTTCTCAACGCCACCGAGATTTACGGTAGTGAGGTTGTCACAGGTCTGGAATGCACCCTCTGCAATTTCGGTAAGCTTGTTACCGAGGATTACGGTAGTAAGCTCCTTACATACAGCGAAAGCAGTCTTTCCAATCTTTTCAAGAGAGGAAAGGTTTACGCTGACAAGCTGGGGAGCGTGATAGGTGTAGTCATAGTTGCCCTCGGGAGTAATATCAACCGTCGTGCAGCTATCGTTCTGATACTTATAGTGAATATCGCCCGAGAATGCAGAGTCGCCAATGGAAATTACCTTGGAAAGATCGATTTCCTTAAGCGAAGAGCAGTTGTAGAATGCGTACTCACCGATTACCGCGCCCGCGCCTAGCTCAATAGCTTCAACGCTTGCTGCGCCGTAGAATGCACCGCTTTCAAGCTTTGCATTCTTGCCAATCTTGATAGTTCGGATGGGGCTGTCGTATACAACCGAGTAGACAGCCATATCCTTGAAAATCTTGCCGCCGGTTGCGGAATCGTAGAATTCACGGCTAACTATTTCGCTCGCAGCGTGCCAGTTTTCGCTAAAGAATGCGTTGCGACCGACAGTAACGTTGTCACCGATAATTACGGTAGCGAGCTTCACACAGCTTGCGAACGCGCCCTCGGGAATAACGAATCCATCGGGAATATTAATTTCGGTAATATCGCTTCTAAAGAATGCGTAGTCACCCATCTTAACGTCCTTCTTAAACTCGAAGGAGGAGATAGCAGTGTTCTCGAACGCATATTTGCCGATAGAGGTAAGGCTGCCGAGTTCAACGCTCTCAAGACGCTCGCACTCGGAGAATGCATAGTCGCCTACCTTGGTTACACTGGGGATAGAAACCTTCGTCAGTCTGTCGCTACCGGAGAAGGCTGCGTTGCCAACGGAGGTAATCTTCGAGTCGCTTAGCACGAACTCGGTCTTTGCGGGAGCAACGAGAAGTATAGTGTCGCCTGCCGCATTAGTGAGGTAAGCACCGCCGTCTTTAGAAACGAAGGTGGTGTTTCCGCTTGCAACGGTGAACTTGTCAATAGCAGTGCCTCTGAAGGCGTATTCGCTGATAACCGATACGTCCTTGCCAAGCGTCACACTCTTGAGTGCGTTACACTGGTTGAAAGCACCTGCGGGAATAACCGCCGCGTTGATAGAGATAGACTCAAGCGAGAGACAGTCGGTGAATGCGTACTGACCGAGCTTAATCTTTTCTGCCGCGATGTTAACGGTTTTTAGCTTTTCGTTGTTACCGAATGCGTAAGCACCGAGCGACTGAAGAGTTGTGGGCAGATTTACCTTCGTTATAGCGGGGTTCTCGGCAAATGCGTAGTTTGCAATAGCAACTGCACTGTCGAGATTAAGAGTTCCGGTAATAGCGCAGTTTTGGAATGCGCCTTGGTTGATGAACTTAACGTGCTCTATACCCTCGATTTTCTTAAGCGAGGTACAGCCGTAGAATGCGCCGTAGTCGATCGTTTCAAGAGTTGAGGGAAGAACTATCGTTTCGAGCGCGGTCATATTAGCGAATGCATACGGACCGATACGCTCAATGCCCTCGGAGAGAGTAACCTTCTTGATGGTGGAGTCGCCGAGGTACCAGATCTTCATGGTTTCGGGTGCCTCATCGGAGATCTCGTCGTCGGGACCCTTGTCTACGTAATCGTAGTTAGAGAATGCGAACTGTCCAATCTCGGTGATAGCAAGACCGCTGGTGTTAAGGTTAACGTGGTTCTGCTCGTCACCTGCACCGTAGTAGTTGGAAAGAGAGGGACCGGAGGTAACGTAAGGCTCCTTAACCTCAATATTAACGGTAGCGGAGTAAAGGGTGCTCTTGCCGTCCATCATAACCTTTGCGGTTACAGACGCAAGACCCTCTGCCACAGCTGTGATAGTACCGTTCTGGTCTATCTTAACAACGCTGTCGTTACCCGATTCGAATACCACCTTGGTATCCTTGGGGAAGTAAGCGTGTAGCTCGTAACGAAGCGTTACGGATTCGGAGGGATAAAGCGAGAGGGAATAGGAGGAGCTGGATGGGAATTTAAGCTCGTCGCCCGTCGTTCCTATATCTCTGTCTGTGTTATCAAGCTTGTAGAACGCCTTGTTGACGTAGAAGCCTGTGAGCGTGAAGCTCTCGGCAACCGGCTTGGAGTAGCTCTTGTAGCCGGCATCGTCCTCGCTAAGCACGTCGACGTATATAATCGCCTGATGCTTGCCGTCGGGAGTCTTTGCCGTAATTCTCGCACCTGAGCCGCCAACCGCGATAAGCTTATTGTTGACAACTCTGACGCTGTTCTGGTTAGAGCTGCTGTAGGTAATCATTTCGCCCCATTCGGTAGCAGGATATACTACGGGAGAGAGGTTATAAACCTCGTTGGGACTGAGAGTAATATGAAGCTCGTTTGTAATGCTGCCGTCCTCTGCTGCGAAGCCGAATGCCTCGAAATCGTCGGGAAGAGCAATCTCGTAGGTAGCCGAGTTCATTGCATAGTCGTAGCAAGCACCAGTGAAGGTGTTCTTGTTGTAAGAGCCGGATACGATATCGTCAATGTAATCGGTAAGCTCGTAAACCACGTAGCTCGTGGAGTTGAACTCGGAATAAACGGGAGTCGCATATTTGCCGAAGGAATTGAATACCGCGCTGCCGTCGCTGTCGGTGCCAACATAGCCCGTGTGAAGCGCCATTGCGTAATGGTTATCGTAAACTGCAAGCTTTGCGAAGAGTCTGGTCTTCTTCGACGAACGGTCGTACTCGGTGTAGAACTCACAGCCTGTGAGAACGGGAGCCGAGAAGTCAGTCGTCAGGGGGAAGGTAAACTCGTTATTAAGGTTAGTGTCAACGCCACCGTCGCCGTAGTCAAGGTAAGCCTTGAGGGTTACGGTATAGCGAGTATTGTTCTTGAGATTCTGCTCAATAGCGCTGAACTCAATGTCGATATTAGCGGGACGGATATCGCCTCCGTCGCCGTAGGATTTTCTGATGTAGCTTTCAGTAGTTGTGTAAACCACCTCGCCCGTAGAATCCTCTGTTATAACTACCTCAACCGTTCTCGCGCCTCTGAGCATACCTGCCCAAACGAAGCGAAGCGAGTTGATCTCGCCGTTTGCGTTCTGGTTGGAGAGAGAAATGTACTTTCTGTCTGCGGAGATAATCTTATTCTGGGGATTCTGCTCGAAGTAGTAAGAGCCGAGATAGCTTACGTAGTCACCGGTAGAGCCGCCGATAGGACGGGAAGCGTAAGCGTCAGCGAGATTCTTGTCGAGAGGATCGATGGAATCGTCAAGCTCGTCCTTGTTGGTTTCGAAGAAATCAAGGTCGAAGACGGGAGCAACAGTCCAGTCGCCGTAGAAT
>CAYXAC010000004.1:0-12548 GCA_964463025.1 uncultured Ruminococcus sp. | reverse complement strand
CGTAGAATGCGAGATAAGGAAGATTAAGATCCTGCTCCTCGCCGTCTGCGGTGAGCATAAGGAAGCCTTCAACGTAGCCGCCGTTCTCGAAGCTGTCGTCAAGATACTTCTTGTTCTCGTCGGTAAGAGTGATTTTTACGGTCACGTCGGTGGTCTGACCCGCGTTAACGGTTATCTTGTCACCGTCCTGCGTACCGCCGCTTACAGAAATAATTTCTATCTTCGCGCCGTCAAGCTTATACGCCGACTCGGTTACGGTGGTCTCACCGTGACTGGTCTTGGTTTCGCTTACGCCCTCTGTCAGCACGTGAGCCGAAAGGCTGTAGGACTGCGAGGTGGAGCCGAAGTTGTAAATTCCAAACTTGAGAGTGTAAACACCCGTCTTATCGGGATCGTCACCAAGCTCAATTTTGGACTTATCCATAATCGAATTATTTTCGTTGTAAGTAACGATATATGCATTTGTTGCTGCGGAGTCATTAAGGTTGGCAAGACCTGCGCCCTGCTTTCTGACGGAATAGGGCAAACCGTTTTTGTTTATGATAATATCTGCCGTAGACATCATAATTCTGTTTACGGTAGCGGTGATTTCCTTCGCGTCCTTTTCTCTGTCGAAACCGAACTTTTCAATTACGTACTGGCGGAGAAGCGCCGCAACACCCGAAATGTTGGGGGTCGCCATCGAGGTACCGGAAATTCTGTCGTAATCCTCACCGGGAACGGAGGATAGAATAGAGCCGCCGTGCGCGGTGATCTCGGGCTTGATCTGAAGGTCGGGAGTAGGACCCCAGGAGGAGAAGTCGGAGATGAAGGGACCGGAGGTCTGTGAACGGCTGATCTTGATAGTGCCGCTGCCTGCTTCTGCGAGCATCTCACCGTCGTCCTGAGAGATAGAACATACGGCAATATTGGTCTCGCCAACGTTCATTCTGATATCACCTGAAACGTTGTTATAAATGATAACGCCTGCCGCGCCCATTTCCTGCGCGAGAGCAGCCTTTTCTTCGAAGGTGTTGTAACCACGCTTGATAAGCGCAATCTTACCCTTTACGTCAATACCCGTGTAGTCTGCCGCCGTGCGTCCCGCACCTGCAACCAGCACGTACTCTATTTCCATCTCGTCAACTCCGTCGGGAAGAAGCTCCTCGAAGAAGTCCTTTTCCTTCGATACTCTGTCGGTGGACTCGATGAAGTACATTATATTATCGCCGTAAAGAATGTAAGGAGTCTGTGCGCCTTCGATAGAAGCTACCGAAAGAGCACCCATATAAGTAGAGGGGGAACCAACCGTCGCGCTGTCAGGGTTAGAGGTGAGAGGAAGGTTACCGTTCTTTTCCGATCCGTAAGCGGAGTTGAAGCTGTTGGACGCCGCAACTATCATCGCTATACCGCGCTCACGGATCTTATCGTATACCTCATTTTCAAAGTACTTGGTCGATGCCGTACCAAATCCACAGGTAGTACCGATGGACATATTGATAACGTCAACACCAAGAGTAACGCAGTCCTCAAGTGCCGCAATTATCCACGATGTATGAGAGGTAGACTCAACGTCGGAGAATATCTTCATCGAAACGACCTGTGCATTGGGAGCAACACCCACGAACTCGCCGGTGTAGTCCTCAGCCTCAATGTGCTCAAGATAGTTTCCGACGATAACGCCCGAAACGTGAGTACCGTGATTGGAAAGGAGAGGGAATACGTCGGAGTCGCCGTCAGCGTAGTCGAAGCCGTAAGGAATCTTGTCGCTTATATAAACGTCCTCTGCGCCAAGACCTGCAACCATGCTCTCGGACGCCATATCGTTGTTCTGCATAACAGCCTGAACGTCTGCAAAGGTCATTCCAAGCTTATTTCTGTCTGCTTTGAAGGTCGAATCAGCGAAAGCGGAGTGATAGTAGTCAATACCGGTATCAAGAACCGCGACTACCATACCGGTACCGTCAATGCCGTACTCCTGCTTGAAGTCCTCGCTACTGAAAATACCGGTGCCGTATACGTTGACGTCGTTTTCAACAAGCTCGGTCTTTGCCGCTTCATAAACTTCGCCGACAAAAACGGTAGCATCATCACCGATAACGTCGCATACGTACTCGTAATCAGCCGCTTTGATGGTAATCTCAAAGCCGGACATAAGAGTGTTATAGGTCTGACCGACCTCGTAATTTATGCCGTCAAGCTTGTTCTTAATCTTCTCGGACTGAACGAGGATATTACCGCGAACGTCTGCCGCTTCGTCGGTAAGCACGTACTCGCCGAACGAGAGAGAAGAGCCTGACTTGTCGTATGCGTCAAGGAGCGTTTCGGATTTGGTCTGAATGATGACCGAAATATCATCCGACTCCTTTACGCTGTCGGGCAGCTTGTACATTACTGCCTCGTTGTAAAGCTTCTCGGTGCCAAGATCAATGTTACCGTTAAGCTTGTTTATTGACGGCGATGAGCCGTAATAAGTGGTGCCCGTCGCAGACAGCTGCACCGTGAGTATGGTGGAGATCATCATCACCATCGCAATCACAGCCGTCAATACACGGACAATGTTCTTTTTCTTTGCCATTTTTTCTTGCCTTTCTGACTTTTTTCGCAACACATAATATATTATTTATATAACAAAATATTAGCGCGCATTTCATATCATACCATATTCAACCTAAAAATGCAAGAGGTTTGACAAAATATGTGCAAAATAAAATGTTAATATTTTATTAAAATGGTAGGAAAATTTGACAAATTTGCAATTTGCTATTGATTTTCTTGCAAAAATGTGATATGATAAAAAAGTATATTTACGGCATTTTGTCATCAAGCGACTTGATTTGACATTGTGTCAATAAGAATAAGGAGAAAAAAATGAACAAAGACGAAAAGAAAATTTCCACCGCCGAGGGACAGGAGAATGCGAAAACTCCCATGCAGGAAAAGCCTGCAACAACTAAGCAGAGCTCATTTTCCTTTGGTGAATGGTGGAAAAATCTTGCAGCCGGAATCAAGGCGGCAATAATTGCCGGACTTGCATTAGTGGTTATCGTTCCGATTGTGCTTGTAATCGCTCTTTCGGGCGGCGGCACGGGCATGGGCGGCCCCGGCGGCATTATCAATAACGGAGGCACCGGCGGCAAGAACGTGAGCTACAGCGTCACCGTAGCTACCAAGGGCGGCATGGCTATGGCAAAGCTTCCTATCTACATTTATGAATATGAGGACGGCTCGCTTGGCGACCTTGTTGACGGCGGCTATGCGGCAACCGACGATAGCGGTAAGGCTACATTCACTCTTCCCAAGGGCGGAGAGTACGCGGCGAAGATTGACATCAGTATCCCCGACGGATACGATGTATTGCCTTATTATCCTCTCGTATCCTCCGATCTCAAGATAGAGATCTCATCCTCGGTAATCCCCGAGAGCGACCTTACCGGTGTTACTTATAATCTTGGTGACATCATCCGTGATTTCACCGTTACCACCACCGATAACAAGCAGTTCACTCTTTCCGAGGTTCTCAAGACCAAGAAGGCTGTTCTTATTAACTTCTGGTACACTACTTGTTCATGGTGTATCACCGAGTTCCCTCTGATGCAGGATGCATACGAGAAATATTCCGACGATCTCGCTATCATAGCACTCGATCCTTATCAGGACGATACTCTGATCGACATCAAGTCCTTCCGGAGTCAGTACGGTCTTACCTTTGACGTAGCGCAGGACTTCACCAGTCTTTCTACTGCCTTCAACGTTACCGGCTATCCTACCTCTGTAATCATTGACAGATATGGTGTGATTTCTATGATAGAGGCGGGTGCTATCACCAGCCAGAGAGCATTTGACGTATTGTTCGAGCACTTTACTGCGGAGAAATACGAGCAGAAGCTCATAGTTAATTACGCTGATATCGTTCCCCAGGAAAAGCCTAACGTAGAAATGCCCGACAGTGACGAGTTCGGTGCGGCGTTCGACAACGGCACTATTGAGGACATCGAGTATTCGGGCGACGAGGATGACGAGTACTCCTGGCCCTTTATTATCTCCGAGCTTGAGGATGGCACCGAGGTGGTTCACCCCTCTAATGCATATAAGGAAGGCTCTTACGCACAGCTTCTTATGAGCGTTCCGCTGAAGGACGGCGAGGCTGTTGCTTTCGACTATTACTCGTCCACCGAGCTTGGCGCGGATATGCTTTACGTTATAGTTGACGGCAAGGATATCTACTCTATCTCGGGTGAGAGCGAAGATTGGAAGACCTGCTTTGCATACGTTGCAGAGGAGGATGCTACCTACGATATCGCGCTCGTTTATCAGAAGGATTCGAGCGACGACGTCGGTGACGATACCGTATATCTCAAGAACCTTCGCATTTGCACCATCGACGAGATTGATGAGCCCACTTACATTTACCGTTTCGCAGCAACCAATCCCGACAGATACGGCGATTATCAGGAGTTTGCTCCTATCTTCTACAATGAAAACGACGGCTACTACCACGTAGACAGCGTCGACGGTCCTATTCTTCTTGCTAATCTTATGGGCTTCACTCGCTTCAGCGAGGACGATTACGTTTACAATATGAGTCTTGGCAAGGATTACGAGGCAGCACTTGTCAGATATTGTAGCTATGCATCTAATTCACAGATCAACGGTGCTTCGTCTGTAACCAAGGAGCTTAAGGAGCTTCTTATCAAGGTTGCAAATGATAATTTCGGTGATCCGAACAACGAAAACGAGTGGCTTGAGTTTTGCTTCTACTACGATTCCTACGGCACAGACGAGGAGCTTGCCGATCCCATCAAGGGCCTTGCACTCTTCTCTGCATACGACGTAGTTCTCAGCAACAAGGGCGACACCGATTTCCCCAACTCCGTGACCTACAACAGAGTGATTATGCCGAGAGGTCTTTTCTCCAAGTTCACTCCTATCGAGTCCGGCACTTATCTCATCAGCTCCTACGCTCCCGGCGATAAGGAAGGAACCTTCATCGACTGTGAGGCGTGGATATTCACTTCCTCCAACCTTGAGAGCAGAGAAGCATGGTACACCTATATGAACGTTAACAGATTAAACGTAGGTGAGACCGGCGATATGAGCAACGTTTACATGATTGCTTATCTTGAGGCTGGTAGAGATTACTACATCGACATTGCATACGGCGACGTTTACCAGGAGGGTACGATCAGCTTCAGAGTTGAAAGACTCGGCGGCGAGGGCGTATACAGCTTCTCTCTTGCATCTCCCGGTTACTTCACCGCGCTCGAAAACACTCAGGGCGAGCTTACCGAGGTTATTTCGGGCGGTATCGCGGTTGAATTCAAGAACGGCTACTGGCGCGAGAAGCGCACCGACGGCAGAGAAGGCTCGATTCTTTATGCAGACTTCACCCGTCCTACAGGTGTTTTCGGTCAGAGTATTGAGAAACTCATTGAAATGGGCGGCTTCAACCTCGCTACTACCGAGAACGACGAGTACGTGAAGGCGCTTATGAAATCCAATCAGGTTTACGCTTACTATCTCGAGCTTTATCTCAAGGATCTTTGGGGCGCAGAATACAGCGCGAAGTACGAGGAGTACAAGGTAGCAGACGTTATTGCAGGTACCTATCACGGTCCCGAGGACGAAAACGGTAAGCCTACCAAGGACGAGAAGGACGAGTACATCTTTGATCTTCTTGTGAACATGGGCAGCAACACCGAGTACAATACTCACGATAACTTCAGAGCCTTCCTCAAGAATTATTGGGGCGAGGATTCCTATGCAGGTTATATGGCGGAGTACAAGGTAGATGACGTTCTTGCGGGAAGTTATCACGGCAGTGGCAAGGACTACACCGATGAAATCAGCGTATATCTTGACAAGGTTATCAAGGTAGGCTACAACGCAGAGCTTGGCGAGACCATTCTCGAGGGCGACGAGAGAATCGGTTGCGTTATGGTCGATGCTGAACTTGCAGAGCTTCTTCAGGTGATTATGGATAAGTACACCTTTGAGGGAATTGAAAACTCTTGGGCAAAGCTTTGTTACTATCACCAGTACTTCTGTGCAGCTACTCCTCACTAATTAATTAAAAAACTTATTGCCGAATGTGGCAAAAAAGATGCATTCGGCGCTGAGAACGCGCTGAATGCATCTTAAACTTTACATTTTGGCGGTATTTGCCCCCCCGAAGGAGATTAAAATGGAAAACAATTTTGAAAAAGAAAATGATCAGCTTGAGGCTCAAAATGAGTCTGCTGACTCGCCCGTAACCGAGCCTGCCCAAGCACCTGTATCGGTATCTGCCGTGTCTTCGAAGAAGCTTCCTTGGTGGATAATCGCAGCTACGGCAGTGGCTATCGTGGCTATCGTTACCGCAGTAGTTTTTCTTATTCCTAAGTATGCGGATTACACCATAACCGTTATTGATGAGATTGGTAATCCCATGAGCAATGTAATGGTTAAGTTTACCGATTCCGAGGGTGCTTCCAAAACCAGAATCACCGACAAGGACGGCAAGGTCAGCTTCGTTGAGGTTCGCGTGGGCGAGAGCACCGTTAAGCTGGAGAAGGGCTTTAGCGACGCTATTATACTTACGCCGGAATATCAGCTCGACAAGAAAACAACGTCGCTTCGTGCGATAGTTTGTGACGAAACGAAGGTGCAGTCCGTTTATGGCGACATTCCCGACGAATCCTACGCTTACGGTGTAGGTATCGGTACTTATAACATTCCCTCCGTTGCAGGCAAGACGACGTATCTTGTTTTTAACGCTAACACAAGCGGCATGTACAAGGTTTCCTTCGTGTCCGACGACGCAGGTATGACGGTTGGTCATTACGGCATTCCTATGTACGTTCAGTCCACTCACACTCTTGACGGCGAATACGATGGCAAGAGCTTTGAAATTACCGTTCAGGATACGGGCACACCCCACGTTATAGGACTTAACTGTGTGAGCACAACCGATGCAAAGCTTATCATTGAGCGTATTAATGACGCGCCTTTTGATCCCAGCTATGTAGATTGGCAGGAAATACAGGCTCCCGCTGATATTACAAAGTGTGATACAACCGGAAAAACTCTTGTGAGTATAGATATAGCAAATTCGGCTATTTCGGTAACGCTCGGTGAAGACGGCTATTACTACACCAATACGGGCAAGAGGGTATACGTTCGTATTACTACTGCTACCGAATATGGCAAGACTGTTGAGGGTGAATTCGTACCACTCGTTCCATCGCTCGCATTCCTTGCAGGCTACGTTGACAGCAACATCGGTATGAACGTAGGCGGTTACATCTATGACGACAGCGGCAATTTCGTATGTAAAAAGAAATACAATTCTCTTATTGAGACTTGTATGAACTACGTTGACGATACCTACGGTGTCGTTCCGCTTAGCGCGGACTTTGCAGAGTGCATTAAACTGCATGGCGAATCAAGCGGCTGGTGGGATAAGGATAGCGAAACCTATCTCTTCGACGGAATTCCTGCTAACGCAAATAACGCTTGGCTCTTCTTCTGTATGGTTGAGCAGTAAAAAATAACAAATATAAAAACGGAGATGCGTACATCTCCGTTTTTATATTTGTTTATGCACGCTCTTGTATTCGTCGTAATACCTGTAATACGGGCAGTCCTTTTTCATACCCGAGATTACCGCGCCCATATCGTCCTCGTCAAGATTCAGATTGCAGGAGTATGAGTCGGTGTACTCGTCGTATTCGTAGAATTCACAACTCTCACAGTTTGCCTTATGCTTATATCCGTATTTTGAAAAATCCATAATAACCTCAACAAATAGTTTCTGCTTACATTTTATCACACTAAGAGGCAAAATTCAAGCAAAATATAAAAAAACAAAGAAAAACCTCTGCAAAATCACGAGTTTTAGGGAAAAAGCAGAGGTTTTCTGTCAGTGCGCGAACTGACTGTTATATAAATGTGCGTAGAAGCCGCCGCGCTCAAGGAGCATCGCGTGATTTCCGGTTTCCACTATTTTACCATCGTTCATAACGAGTATAATATCTGCCTCGCGAATGGTCGAGAGTCTGTGCGCTACGATAAAGCTCGTGCGTCCCTCGGTCATTTCGTTAAACGCATCCTGAATTTTCATCTCGGTACGCGTGTCAATAGACGAGGTTGCCTCGTCGAGAATCAGCATCGGGGGCAGAGAGAGCATAACTCTTGCTATGCAAATAAGCTGCGCCTGACCCTGCGAGAGTCCCTTTCCGCCCTCGCCGAGAAGCGTGTCGTAACCATTCTCAAGCCTCTTAATGAAGCCGTGCGCGTGCGCCGCCGTTGCTGCTGCCATGATTTCCTCGTCACTTGCATCGGGGTTTGCGAAGGCTATATTTTCCTTGACCGTTCCCGCGAAAAGCCAGGTGTCCTGAAGAACCATTCCGTAATTTTTGCGAAGTGATTTTCTCGTCAAAGTGCGTATATCCCTGCCATCAACCGTTATACTGCCCGAACTCACGTCGTAGAAGCGCATCAGAAGATTTATGAGCGTTGTCTTTCCGCAACCAGTCGGACCTACTATCGCAACCTTCATACCCGGCTTTACCGAGATAGAGAGTCCCTCAATCAGAGGTCTGTCCTTAACATAGGAAAATGCAACGTCGTTCATTTCCACGCTACCGCACGCAGAGCCCAGCTTCTCGGCATTCTGCTGCGCCTCAGTTATTTCGCCCTTTTCCTCTATAAGCTCAAATATTCTGCTTGCCGAAGCGAGCGCATTCTGAAACTCTGCATAAACGCTGTAAATTTCGTTGAAAGGCTTTGTGTATTGGTTGGTATAAGAGAGAAGGGTTGCGAACTGACCAACCGTCAATGCGACAACCTGGGTTGAGGTCATATCAAGCACCATTATAGTACCGACGAGCGCAACCGCTGCGTAAACCATATTGTTTACGAATCTCGTGGTAGGATTCGTCAGCGAGGAGAAGAATATTGCTTTGAGCGTGCATTTTTCAAGTCTGTCGCCAATTTCATCGAATTTTGCGATTACCTTGTCCTCACGACCAAACGCGCGAATAAGCTTCTGCCCACCGACCATTTCTGACACGAGCGCGGTCTGCTCCGCCTCGGTTTCCGAGCGCAACCTGAACATATTGAATGTCCTCTTGCCGATAAATCTTGCGATAAATATCGACAGCGGAGTAAGCAAGAGCACAACGAGTGCTATCTGCCAGCTTATGCTTATCATAAACGCCATAGTGCCAACGATAGTCAGAACACCCGTGAACACCTGCGTAAATCCGAGCAGAAGTCCCTCGGAGAACCGGTCGGAGTCGTTGATAATTCTGTTTACAATATCGCCGTGCGCGTGAGTATCAATATAGCCGATAGGCAAGCGATGCAGCTTTCGAAACGCATCGTTCCTAATATCTCTCGTCACGTTAAATGCAATTTTATTATTCACCGTACTCATTATCCATTGCGCGAGCGCGGTAATGCCGATTAGAATAGCAGCAAGCATCAGATTTTCGAGAATTCCCGAGAAATCAACCTCGCCCTTACCGACTATCAGGTCAATAGCTCTGCCTATGAGAATAGGCACGTAGAGCGTGAGAGCAACCGAAATCACAGCCATAAGAATAGACACGGGCAATAGAAGCTTGTACCTGCCTATATAGCGAAGCACCTTAAATATTGTTTTATCTTTCATCTTGCGTCCTCCTTCTTGAACTGGGAGTCGAAGATTTCACGGTACACGGGGCAGGAGTCGAGCAGCTCGCTGTGCGTGCCTTGACCGACCACATTGCCGTCGTCGAGAACGATTATATTATCAGCGTGCATAACAGATGCCGCCCTTTGCGAAACGACGAAAACGGTAGTATTACCGTCCATTTTGCGAAGCGCCCTTCTGAGTGCCGCATCGGTTGCAAAGTCGAGTGCCGATGCCGAGTCGTCAAGGATAAGAATCTCGGGCTTTTTGACGAGCGCTCTTGCGATAGTGAGTCTCTGACGCTGTCCGCCCGAAAAATTCTTTCCGCCCGCCTCAACTCTTGTGTCAAGACCGCCCTTGCCCTCGGCAACCGAGGTCGCTTGAGCGATAGCGAGAGCCTTGTTTATCTCCTCATCGCTTGCGTTTTCGTTACCGAAAAGCATATTGTCACGTATTGTACCCGAGAAGAGCACTGAGCCCTGCGGCACAACGCCTATCATTTTTTCAATGGCACCCTTGCTATATTCTTTCGAGTCACGGCCAAAGAGCCTTACATTTCCTTCGGTAGAATCGTAGAAGCGGGGTATCATACCGACGAGCGAGCTTTTTCCCGAGCCCGTGCCGCCGATAATACCAATTACGTCACCGCGCCTAGCCTTAAAGCTGACGCCCTCGACCGAGTTTTCCGCCGCGTGCTTATATTTGAGTGCAACACCGTTAAATTCAACAGCATATTCACCATCACCGATATCCTCTGTGTCACCGAAGCTCTGCGAGGATTTAATATCGAATACCGATGCAATTCTCGAAGCCGAGGCAAGTGCCTTGGTGATAGTAATTATAAGTGCCGACATCTTGATAAGCTCAATGAGTATCTGCGACATATAGTTATACAGCGCGATGACCTCGCCTTGAGTGAGGAAGCCCTCGTCAACCTTGATGGCACCAATGTAGATCAAGGCGATAATTCCAATATTGATAATGATATAGGTGAGGGGATTCATCAGTGCCGATATAGCACCGACCCGTCTGTGTTCGCGCGTGAGGTCGTCGTTGGTTGCCTCGTAATCGGCAATTTCCTTTTCCTCCTTGCCAAATGCGCGCACCACTCGCACGCCTGCAAGATTCTCACGAGTCTTGCGGAGCAGGGAATCTACTCCCGCCTGAGTTTTCTTGTGTAGCGGCATAGATATCAGCATGATGCCGAAAACTACTACCGAAAGCAATGGAATAGTTACCGCAAAGGTTCGTCCTGCGGCAACATCTATGCCTGAAGCCATTATCCATGCGCCGAATACCACGAACGGCGAGCGAAGGAGCAGTCTGAGCGTCAGATTCACTCCCGTCTGCACTCTCGTAGAGTCTGCGGTAAGCCGCGTTATAAGTCCCGACGTGCCAAGCTCGTCAATATCCGAGTAGGAAAGAGTCTGGATATGGGCGAAAAGCGCCGCCTTCGTCTTTGTAATAAAGCCAACCGAAGCCTTTGCTGCAAAGAATTGCGCTGTCACCGAGAAGCCAAGACCAACCACGCCAAGCAGAACGAGCAAAAGACACATTCGAAGAATGTGAGCCTCATCACCCTCGCCTATGCCTCTGTCGATAATCGATGCGACGATAAGAGGAACTATAAGCTCAAGCGTTGCCTCGAGCAGCTTAAAAAGCGGCCCAAGAATGCTCTCCTTGCCATACCCTTTTAAGTATTTTAGAAGTTTTTTCACATTAAACCACCAAATAGCAATATTTCACACAGGGAAATATCCGAGTGTGAAATATGCAAGCTATCAATTAAATTTGACGCAATATGCGTACGTAGCCGACTCGCCCGAGGGAAGTCGTTCCATTTTCTTCGTTTCAAAGTTCTCGGGAGTCACGCCATCGCCCGGTACATTTGACCAAGGCTCAAGGCAGATGTACTTTGCCTTGCTTGACGCATACTTCCATATGCAGAAGTAGGGCAGATTTTCGCTGTACGAAAGGTCAACGGTATGCTCCGCCTTAGGTGCGCTAAGGTAAGCCCTTGTTCCCGTGCCGACGAAAATGAGTGTATCGTTCTCGTAGATTTCCTTTTCAGAGAGCTGATATTTCGACTCGGGGAGAGCGTATTTCTGACTAACGGGAGATACGAACATACCCACCATAGGATACCAGTCACACTCGGAAATATCGTCAAACTTAACCGAGAAATCGTCGATTTTTGCACCGTTTTTGCAATCAAGATTGAATCCGGGATGCCAGCCGAACATATAGGGAAGCGCCTTTTTGTCCTTGTTTTGTACGGTATAGTTAGCAAAAAGTGCGTTTTCTGCCACTTTGTACTCTGCAATAAGCTCGAAATCAAAGGGGTAAGCTACTCTTGTTGCATCACTCGACTTGAGAGATAAAACGACCTCGCTGTCCGACTGACTTACAAGCTCGAACTCGCTTCTTCTTGCGAAGCCATGAGAGTTCATTTCATATCTCTTGCCGCCGTAGGTGTATTCCGAATTGAGTATACGCGCACAGTGAGGGAAGAGCAGGGGCGCGTGACCGCCCCAGAACTCGCCAGTTTCGTTTTGCCAAACGTATTCAAATCCATCGTTACCCACCGCCGATACAAGCTCCGCACCAAGCGAGCTTATGGTAACGGTGAGCTTTTCACTTTTAATTTGGTAATTCATAATCAATGCTTTTTAGTTTCGATTTCCGAAACAACCTTTGCAATAAATTCGTCAACGGTGAACTTGCCGCCCTCGCCCTCGGTACGTGCTCTTACGGTAACCGAGCCGGAGTTCATCTCGTCCTCTCCGACAACTATCATATAAGGAACCTTCGAGAGCTGTGCTTCTCTGATTCTGTAGCCTAGCTTCTCGTTTCTGTTGTCAAGCTCCGCGCGAATCCCCTTGTCGAACATCTTCTTTACAACCTCAGCCGCATA
>CAYXAC010000003.1:0-21697 GCA_964463025.1 uncultured Ruminococcus sp. | reverse complement strand
CCGTTCCCGAGGATCTTCTTAAGAAGTTCGCAGGCCTTACCATGCTCGGCAGACTGGGTCAGCCTGAGGAAATCGCAAAGGCAGCTCTCTTCCTTGCGAGTGACGATTCCTCTTACGTGACGGGACATGTGCTTTCCGTAAACGGCGGTATGAGATTATAATTGACACGTCGAAAAGCTACGAAAAGCTTTTCTTGGTCAACATTAAGTTTAGAAAGGATAGTTTTACTATGGTAAACGTAGGAATAGTTGGTGTAGGTACATACCTGCCCAAGAATATAATGACAGCAAAAGAGGTTTCCGACGCGACAGGCGGTGTTTGGAGCGAGGAGGCTGTAAGAGAAAAGCTCGGCATTAACAAGAAGTATATGCCCTCGGCTGACGCTTGCGACGGCACGCAGGAAATGGGTGCTCTCGCGGCTCTCAAGTGCCTTGAGAACACAGGCGTTGACCCTCTTGAAATCGACGTTATCCTCTGTATCACCGAGGAGTGGAAGGAATATCCTCTCACCACCTCTGCCTGCTACGTTCAGGACAGAATAGGTGCGAAGAACGCGTGGGGTATCGACATTCAGAACCGTTGTTGCACTGCAGTTTCGGCTATGAAGCTGGCAAAGGATATGCTCATCGCAGACGACGAGATCAACACCGTTCTCGTATGCGGCGGCTACCGCAACTGTGACTTTATCGATTATAAGGACTCGGGAGTTTCCTTTATGTTCAACCTCGGTGCAGGCGGCGGCGCGATTCTTCTCAAGAAGAATTACGGCAAGAACCTTCTCCTCGGCACACACCTTATGTCCGACGGCTCTGTTGTTCACACCTGTGGCTCCAAGGTCGGCGGTATTCTTGAGCCCGTAACGGCAGAGAATTACAAGGAGTACGGTATGCTTCGTCTTATGGACTCCCCCAAGATGAAGGGACTTCTCAATACCGTTTCGATGCCCAACTGGTATCATTGCATCGACGAGGCGCTTCGCAAGTCACAGATGACTCGTGCTGATATCGATTACCTCGCTATTCTTCACATTAAGCGCTCGGGTCACAAGGCAATGCTTGCCGATCTCGGTCTTCGCGAGGACCAGTCGATCTACCTTGAGGACTACGGTCACATCGGTCAGATAGACCAGATTCTCTCCCTTGAGCTTGCACTCAAGGAAGGCAAAGTTAAGCCCGGCAGCACCGTATGTATGATAGCTGCAGGAATTGGATACACCTGGGCTGCAAACATTATTCAGTGGGGATAATTTATGGCTTATTTAATTAACACGATATTAGGATCTCTAATCCCTATGTGTGTTACTGCGATTGTTACAATGGCCATTACTCTTATTTTCCGAACGTCATTTACAACCAACTTTGCTCAAGGTGTGATTTCAGCCTTTGGAGCTTATGCGGCATCGTGGGCAATCAGTAAAGCGAATCTTCCCGTGTTGATTGCCTTACCTCTTTCAATGTTAATAGCTATGTTGATTGCGGTGTTTGTAGACGTTGGAATCTTTAGACAAGGAAGATATGTAAATGCTCTTGGAAAGCAGATAATAACTATGGGCTTAATATCTATTCTGACCGGAGTTGTCCCGGTAATTTTCGGAATTGATCAATATGTCATTAACTCGTTTGTGCAAGGAAGTCTTTCCTTCGACGTGGGCGAAAACGTTCCCGTTTCAATTACAAAAAATGCGCTTGTTTGCACAGCGATCACTGCAATAATTTTGCCGATTATATTTATTCTGCTCAGATATTCAAAATGGGGTCTTTCTGTTAGAGCTACTGCCTCAAATGAGTATATTGCTGGAATGATGGGAATTAACACTCATGTTGTAACAGCCGTTTCCTGGGGTATTGCAGGAGCTCTTGGTGCTCTCGCGGCATATATGAGAGGATCAAGCGGACAAATTGTTACCAGCTATTTTATGACAGACTATCAGGTAAGTGCTTTTCTGGCAGGAATTCTTGGTGGATTCTCTACATTCCACGGTCCTGTGATTTGTGCCTTGTTGATTCCTCTTGCAAATAATCTGATATATTATTTGTTTAATATAATGGGTTATGCCGAACACGCCGGATGGTCTATGGTAATCGTATATGCGATTGCGCTGGTTCTCATTTTCATTAAACCTCAAGGTATATTTGGCAAAAAAATAGCAAGGAAGGTGTAATTGTATGAATAAACGATTGATAAAGAATTACGCCTTGCTTGGTAAGGATGCGCGTTGTACTGATAAATTTGCAGATAAGTTTCGCGCCTTTATAAAAAAGCCTATTTATCATTATATAATATTCGGTATCATAATGTGCATAGTTGGTTACTTGGCAACAGAGCTAAAGGTTTTACCTTATTCCTGGCAATCTGCTTTTGCAACAACATTTTCCTATGCAATAGCATCTATAGGATTTTGTCTGTTGATGGGATATTCCGGACTTGCATCTCTTGGAACCGGTGGATTCATAGGCATAGGAACATATGCAGTACATTATATAATGGTTGAAGCCAAGCTGCCTTTCTTCGTTGCGGTTTTGACAGCTATTGCGGTGGCTATAATTATAGGTCTGATTGTTGGATTTATTTCTCTTCGCATAGAGGGAATTTATTTAGTAATACTCACATTGGCATTGTCTGAGATTTTGCGCAACTTATATGCGGCAATTAAACCTAAGCTCACTTTGTCATTAAAGGATGCAATAATATTCGGAGAAAAGTTCCCGACAAAGTTTTCGCTTATCTTGGTAAGCTCGTTTTTGGTTATCATTATGATAATAACCAACAATCTCATAAACAGTCCTACCGGCAGAGCAATGCTTGCTATGAAGAATTCCACCGCTGCTGCTCAAGCAATGGGAATCAGTCTTATAAAATACAGACTAACGGCATTTGTTATTTGTACTGCTTACGCTTCTTTGACAGGTGTACTGCTTATGATGGTTGTTCGATCGGCAGATGCTACAGATGCCACGGGATACTATGCTCTTATTACTTCGCTCAACATTCTAGCGGCAGTTATTATAGGTGGATATAAGTCGATTTGGGGTGCGGTGTTTGGTACATTCGTAATGTACGGAATAAAATTGGTTATATTTAACCAAATTCCATATTTGGCAAAAAATCCTCTTATTATAACTTTGGTTGCCGGCGTTCTCGTAATCGTTGTGGTTATGTTCTATCCCGGCGGTCTTGCACAACTGCTCGTTGAGCTGAAGGGAAAGATCAAGAAACTTCGTACTAAAATAAGGGAGGCGCGCTATGGCAAGGATCTTGGATAAGCTTATTCCCGCTACCGCTGCTCGCGCCGTAAAACTCCGTCAAAGCTACGACTGGGCAAAAACCGAGCGCGATTCTATTCCCGGTAAGTACGAGGAGAAAAAGCAAAAGGAATTAAACAAATTTATTTATAAGGCAAACAAAAAGCTTCGCGCATCTGCTTACGAGGCGTGCGACAAGCATGAGTATGCCGATGCTGTGATGGCAGAGAAGCTTCAGAGCTACGATGTAAAAGCATATCTTTCCAAGAGAGCCGCAAATCATAAGGCAGCTAAGTCTGTATTTAAGGCTATTAAAGCAGGCGAGGATTGGTCGGCTGCTATCGATACACTAAAATCCGAGCAGGCAGGCATTTTTGCAAAGAGAGAGGAATATGTCGCAAAGCTCCAGGCACAGAAGGCAGCGTTCGTATCAAAGAATTCGACCTCGGATTCTACCAAATACGATGCTCTCTCCAAGGAGCTTGAAGCAGAGTACAAGGCTCTCTCCAATAGCCTTGACGCAAAGTATTCCGCAAAAATAGCGAGTGAGCAGTCAAAGCTTGACTCAAAGCTTGAATCTCTTTTCGAGAGCATAGAATACGTCAAGAGTAAGCAGAAGGTTAAGAATCAGCTCCCATCCGACGTGCTTCTCTCTGTCAAGGGACTCAAAATGTATTTCGGTGGTCTTAAGGCAGTTGAAGACCTTTCCTTCAATGTAAAGAAGGGCGAGATATTCGGTCTTATCGGACCTAACGGTGCGGGTAAGACGACGGTGTTTAACTGTATCACCCGCTTCTACGATGCAACGGGCGGTGAGATGTACTTCGAGAATAAATACGGTGAGGTCGTTGATCTTCGCGACTATAAGGTACACGATATTATTCTTCAAGGCATTGGCAGAACCTTCCAGAATATCGAGCTTGTCAAGGAAATATCGGTTATGGAGAATCTTCTCGTAGCAAGCACCAGGTCCTACCGTACCGGCTTCCTCGCTCACGCTCTCGGACTTCCTCTGCTGAAAAAAGAGGAAAAGCTCCTTTGCCAAAAGGCGATGAGCATTCTCAAATTTATGGGACTTGAGGCATATGCACAGTGGCTCGCCTTCGGACTTCCTTACGGAATTCTCAAGAAGGTAGAGATAGCCCGTGCGCTTATGGCAGACGCAAAGCTTATCATTATGGATGAGCCTGCCGCAGGTCTTAACGATTCCGAAACCCGCGAGCTTACCGAAACTATCCGTAAGATTCGCGACGAGTTCGGTGTTACGATACTTCTCGTTGAGCACGATATGGGACTCGTAATGAACGTTTGCGATACCGTATGTGCTATATCCTTCGGTCAGATGCTGGCAATAGGCACGACCGAGGAAATTCAAAAGAACAAGGCCGTTCAAGAGGCTTACCTCGGTGTAGAGGAGGACGAATAATGAGTGAACTTCTTAAAATTACCGAATTGAAGCTTAGCTACGGACCTATCACCGCACTGAAAGGTATTGACCTTAACGTTCCCGAGGGCGAGATAGTAGCTATCCTCGGTGCAAACGGTGCGGGCAAAACCTCGCTTCTCAAGGTGGTTTCGGGACTCCTGAAGCCTACTGCGGGAGAAATACTCTTCGATGGTATGAGCATCGCAGGTAAGCCTGCGCACAAGGTGGCGAAGCAGGGCATAATGCAGTCGCCCGAGGGCAGATTTGTTCTCGTTGGCCTGACGGTAGAAGAAAACCTGCGCGTCGGAGCGTATAACATTAAGGATAAAGAGGAAATCGCGCGCAATTTCGAGCGTGTTTACACTCTTTTCCCAAGACTAAAGGAGCGCGCAAAGCAGCAGTCATCCACCCTCTCGGGCGGTGAGCAGCAGATGCTTGCCATCGGCAGAGCGCTTATGGGCAGTCCCAAGCTCCTTATACTCGACGAGCCTTCTCTCGGTCTTGCACCCTTGCTGATCAAGGATATTTTCAAGACGCTGATAAAAATCAAGGAAGAGGGAACGACGATTCTTATCGTAGAGCAAAACGCTCTCGCAACTCTAAAAATCGCTGACTATGCCTACGTGCTTGAGCTTGGTAAGATAAGTATGCACGGAAAGGCATCAGAGCTTCTTAACGATAAGCGACTTATCGAAGCTTATCTCGGCGGAAAATAACGAAATTTGCAAACAAAAGTTTGCAAAAAAAGCGAAGAATCGACTAAAACGGTCTTCGCCCTAATCAAGAAACATTTGCATCATTTGTGAGAATGGTTAAATGTTAAAAAACTTCTAAAAGGAGAAAACACATGAAAAACACGATTTCTAAGCTTTTGGCACTCGCACTCGTATTCGCACTTTGCTTCAGCTTCGTTGGCTGTGGCTTGTTCAACCAATCATCTAAAGAAGAGGATGATACCATTTACGTAGGTAATACAGCCGGCACGACCGGAGCTCTTGCTTCTATCGGTGTTCCCTTTAACCTTGGTATTGAAGCAGCTTTGGAAGCTTACAATGCAAAGGGCGGCTTCAACGGCAGAAAGGTTGCTCTCAAGCATTATGATGATGAGGGTGTTGCTACAAACTCCCAGTCTCTCATGGAAAAGCTTATTCATGAGGATGAAGTTTTTGCAGTTGTAGGAAACTACGGTGGATACGCAGTAAACGTTAACCTTGATATGCTCAAGGAAAACGGCGTTCCTATGATTTATGCTGCTGCCGGTAACGACTCTCTTTATAACGAGAATGCAACGAGCGCAGACGATAAGGTGATCTTCCCTGTTCAGCCCCTTTACATTACTGAGGGTAGATCTCTTATTCTCCGTGCTTTCGGAAAAGCATTGAATGAAGATGGCACTGCCGCAGGCGGTCTTTCGGCAATCAAGGTTGGTGTTCTTTACGGTAAGGATGAAGGCTCTGTTGGTATGGTTACAGGTATCAAGGCTGAAGCCCAGAATCTTCCTGAAAGCAAGAAGAATAACATCGTTTATTCCGAGGTAACAGGTCAGGATTATCTTGCAGCTGCACAGGCACTTGTAAACGCAGGCTGTGATACGATAATCGTAACTATCGTTGGTGTTAATTTCGTTCCCGCGCTTACAGCTCTTGTTGATGCCGGCTTCACCGCAATAACATACGGAGAAACCACAATCAAGAGAAGCGTTCTGACAACCTATAGCAACGCATCTGCATCCGTTCTTAACGATTCCACAACCACTGTCCTTACAGAAAACGGTTCGAAGATCCTTACCAATCTCAACGTTTACGCTCAGGGTTGGCTTGATCTTTCCTCTACGACCTACGTTTACAACGAAGATACTCCTCTCTGCAATGCATATAAGAACAGTCCTTACGGCGCTCTTTATACTAACGGTGTTGCTAACTTCAACGAAGAGTATTGGGAAGTTGCAGAAAATATTTATAACTATGCAGCAAGCCTTAACGACGACCAGATCGATGCTTGGGCAATGAGCTACAACTCCTTCGCACTTGCGGGTTACATCGCAGGCGATCTCTTCTGTCAGGGTCTTGCACAGCTTCAGGCTGAAGGCAAGGAGCTCACAAGAGAAAATTATGTAGCTGTTATGGAAAGCAAGGAATTCAAGATTGCTATGGCAGACATGATTTCTTATCAGAACGGCTCCAGAACCGGTGTAGAAAGCTTTGCAGTTTCGCTCTTCTTCGACGTAGCTGATTACGGTCAGGTATATCATTCTGCAAGCAGTGTATCCGTTGCAGGCCTTATGTCTCTTGAAGAACTCAAGGCGCTTATCTCTGAATAATTATAAACGTTAAATAACCAAACGTCCCCCGCCCGAAAGGGCGGAGGACTCACCAAAAACTTTCAATAATTCTCACAATGATTGCTTTTGTTTAAGCAACGCTTAAATAAAAAAATTCCCTGCCCGAAGCAGGGCAGGGAATTTCATCATAAGATATTATAACGCAAAAACACACTAAAGTTGAAGATAATTTTCGCTACGGCGATTTGAATATAAAAATTTTTGTTAAAAGGAGATATACAAAATGGCAAAGTACGTATCGATAAACAAGGCTCTCGCTCTCGTTAAAAGCGGTGACTACATCGTAACAGGTCTTGGCTCGGCAGAGGGCAGAGAGTTTATGACAAATCTGCACACTATTGCGGACAAGGTAAAGGGTGTTCTCGTTTCTAACTGTCTGCCTATGGGCGCGTACGAGTTTATGATTAACGCGGAATATAAGGACTCCTTCACTACAGAGGGCTGGTTCTACACTCCCTTGCTCAGAAAGGCGCACAAGAACGGCAACGTTTCCTTCATTCCCAATCATCTTCACCTTGCGGCTAAAAAGAGACTATTCTACCGCGAGCCTGACATTTACGTAGGTATTGCATCTATGCCAGACAAGCACGGCTATGTATCTCTCTCTATTTCCAATACATACGAAATGCAGATGATAAAGAAGGCAAAGACGGTTATTCTTGAAATCAACCCCAACGCCCCCCGTACCTTCGGTGACGTTCAGCTTCACGTAAACGACGTGGACTATCTCGTAGAGGTTGACTATCCTATTCCCGAGATCGCAGACGTGGAGCCCAACGAAAAGGACCTTGCAATAGGTAAGCTTATTGCTGAAATGATCAACGACGGTGACTGCATTCAGCTCGGTATCGGCGGTATTCCCAATGCGGTTGCGGCAAGCCTTTACGACAAGAAGAACCTCGGTGTTCACACCGAGATGCTCACCAGCGGTATGGTTAAGCTCGCCAAGGCAGGCGTTATCAACGGCAAGTGCAAGCAGATTAACAACGGTAAGATGGTTGCGGCATTCGCTATGGGTACCAAGGAGCTTTACGATTTCATCGACGACAACCCTGCGGTTGAAATTCTCGATGGCGGCTACGTCAACGACCCCTATACCATTATGCAGAACGACAATCAGGTGTCCATCAACACCACCATTGAGGTAGATATCACAGGTCAGTGCGCATCCGAGTCCATCGGCTCGGTACAGTTCTCGGGCACGGGCGGACAGTCCGACACCGCAGTAGGCGCGCAGAAGTCGAGAAACGGTAAGTCTATTATCGCCCTTTACTCCACCGCTATGGTTAAGGACCCTGCAACCGGTGAGAGAGTTGAAACCTCTAAGATCGTTTGTCAGCTAAAGGCAGGCGCTGCTGTTTCGCTCTCGCGCAACGACGTTGACTATCTCGTTACCGAGTACGGCTGCGTTTCGCTTCGCGGAACGAGTATTGCCGAGCGCGCAAAGCGCATTATCTCGGTTGCACACCCGAACTTCAGAGAGCAGATAAAGAACGAGGCTATCGCTCTTGGCATTATAGTTGAATAATATGGCAGAATTCATTTTTGAAGGCAGAAGGGTCTACTACGAAATACACGGCACAAAGGGCGAGCCCTTCCTCGTGCTCAACGGCATAATGATGTCCACGAATAGCTGGAAGCCCTTTATTCCCGATTTTTCGAGGAACAATATTGCAATTCTAGTCGACTTTCTCGACCAGGGGCAGTCGGAGCGAATGACCGAGAGCTATACCCACGATATTCAGGTGCGTCTGCTCGATGCACTTATTGATGAGCTTCCCTTTGATAAGGTTAGCATTATGGGTATTTCCTACGGCGGCGAGGTTGCCGTGCAGTTTACTGTGAGATACCCCCATCGCGTAAAGCGCCTTGTCCTTGCCAACACCGCCGCGCGCACGTCGGACTGGCTGCGCAAGATAGGCGACGGCTGGAACGAGGTTGCCAAGGGCGGCTCGGGCTATGCGTATTACCTCACCACTATACCGGTTATATATTCCACGGGATTTTTCGAGAGGGAAAGTGCTTGGATGGAAAGGCGAGAGTCCACTCTCACCGAGTATTTCGCAAGAGATGACGTCAGAGAGAGCCTTATACGCCTGACCGACTCGTCGCGCGACTACGACTATACCGACAGAGTGAGCGAGATCAAATGCCCGACGCTTATTATCTCGGCGTCCGAGGACGGACTCGTTCCACCGACCGAGCAGATTCTCCTGCACGAGAAAATTGCGGGAAGCTCCTATGTCACCATCAACGGCTCGGGCCACGCGAGTATGTACGAGGACCCCGCATCCTTCGCGGCATTGACGCTAGGCTTCATAGGCCTCGGCGACGAGGGAATTAAAATCTGATTTTTGGAGATTGTTATGGAAAAGAAATTTGTTTCAATAGGCAAAGAGGAGCTTGCGTATCTCGATGAGGGTGCGGGCGAGGTAGTGCTTATGGTACACGGCAATATGTCGTCGTCGGTGCATTACGAGCCTCTTATTTCGCGCATTAAGGATAAGTACAGATGCGTTGCCGTTGACCTTCGCGGCTTCGGTGACTCGAGCTACAACAACCGCTTTGATACCCTTGACGAGCTTGCCGAGGACGTGAACGATCTTACCGAGGCACTCGGTATTGACAGCTACTATCTCGTAGGCTGGTCGAACGGCGGCGGTGTTTCGCTCAAGCTCTGCGCAAAATATCCCGAAAAGGTGAAGAAGTTCTTTGATATTGAGGGTGCAGGCCTCAAGGGCTATCCTCTTTATCAAAAGGAGAATTTCAAATCCACGGGTCAGCCTTATGAGTCGAAGGAGGCTATGGCAGAGGATCCTATGCAGGTTGCTCCTATGCTTCGCATCTTTGAGAAGGGCGACAGCGCTATGATGGCATCTGTCTGGGATGCTACTATTTACACGGTAAATAAGCCCACCAGAGAGCAGAGCGAGCTTTGGATAGCGGAAACGATGAAGCAGAGAAACCTCGTCGATCTCGACTGGGCGCTTGCAACGCTCAATATGTCCGACGAGTACACTCCCTACGGCAAGGGTGACGGCACTATCAAGAACATTAAGTGCCTCGTTGCGCTTACGATGGGCGAGAAGGACGTAGTCGTTCCCGACTATATGGTGCTTGATAATTACAACGCACTCGGCTCGCTTGCGACGCTTCTTCCTTACGAGAACTGCGGTCACTCGCCTATGGTTGACTGTCCCGACAGACTTGCGAAGGATGTACTTGAATTTTTTGAAAAGAAGTGATATAATGTGTAGGCAACAGATTTTTCTGTTGCCTACTTCCCCGAAAGGACAGACCTATGATTTTAGCAATAGACATTGGTAATACGCATATTGCGCTTGGTGGCTTTTACGGTGACGAGCTCCGCTTTGTTGCGCGTATGTCAACCGATACGAACAAAACCGAGGACGAATACGCCGCGAAGATACTGAACACCCTCGCGCTCTACGACCTCGACCGCACGTCTGTGTGCGGTGCGATAATTTCCTCGGTAGTACCGCCGCTTAACAGTATTATGAAAAAGGCTGTTAGCCTTATATACGGCGTCGAGCCTCTCTTCGTTGCTCCGGGCATCAAGACGGGCATCAATATCAGATGTGATAATCCTGCCTCTGTCGGCTCGGATATAATCTGCGCCTGCGTTGCGGCTCACCACATCTATGGCTCGCCCTCGCTTATCGTTGATATGGGAACAGCAACCAAAATGATGGTCGTTGACGAGCGCGGCTCGTTTATCGGTGTTTCGATTATGCCGGGCGTTATGATGGGTCTCAAGGGACTATCCTCGGGCACAGCACAGCTTCCGCAGGTCAGCCTAGAGGCACCAGGCTCGGTTATAGGCAAGAACACCGCCGACTGTATGAAATCGGGTGCGGTGTTTGGTAATGCGTCTATGATAGACGGAATGATCGACCGCTTCGTAGAGGAATACGGCAAACCACTGAAGGTCTATGCGACCGGCGGACTTTCAGCCGCTATTACCTGTCATTGCAAGCACGAAATCACCCTTGACTCAAATATGGTCTTAAAGGGACTTAACATAATATACAAAAATAATATTTAACTCGGTATTAACCCGAAAGGGATAATATAAAAATACGCGTTGTATCGCCTCGGCGAACGACAGCCAGGAGAAAAAAAGAAATGTTAGAAAAAACAAAAAAACTGTCAACCAAGACGATGGTGCTGATAGCCATTATGACAGCTCTTGTAATTGTTTTGCAGTTACTCGGCTCGTTCATACGCTTCGGTATGTTCTCTATCTCGCTGGTGCTTGTGCCTATTGTAATAGGTGCGGCAGTATGCGGTGTGGGAGCAGGAGCGTGGCTCGGACTTGCGTTCGGTCTTGCAGTGTTGCTCAGCGGTGATGCTGCAGCATTCCTAGCCGTAAATCCGTTTGGTACTATCGTAACCGTTCTTGTGAAAGGCACCGCCGCAGGCTTCCTCGCGGGTCTTATCTACAAGCATCTTTCGACGCTTTGTACCGCTTTTATTGAGAAGCGAGAGCCGTCAAAGAAAGAATGGCTCAACAAGGTCATAGCGGTAATCTTCAAGTATCTGCCTGTAGTAGCGGCGGCAGTCGTATGCCCTCTTGTGAATACGGGAATATTCCTTATCGGCTGCAGGCTGTTCTTCTATGAAACGATAGCCGAATGGGGCGTAGCTCTTGGCTTTGCGAATGCCGCGGAGTATATGTTCATAGGTCTTGCGGGACTGAACTTTGTATTTGAGCTTATAACCAACGTGGTTTTAGCTCCGGTTATCGTTAGATTGCTCAGTATAAACAAAAAAATATTTAAGTTTTAACATAAAAAGAGCCGAGAATTTCTCGGCTCTTTTGCTATGTTACGCACGCTTCGTGCGAATGGTCAGATTTTTGATTCTTTCTACCAGCTTTTCCGTGCGGTATCTAGGACTTATGCGCCAGGTCCAGTTGCCGCTCGGAATTGACGGTGTGTTCATTCGTCCTTCGGCATTGGTTAGTTCAAGGTAGTCCTGCATAGGCACGACAGTCAGATTCGCCTTGCTCGACAGAGCAAATTCGATGAGGTCATAAGCGCGGCTCTGCTCTTTGTTTCTCGGGCACTCCTTGCCAAAGCGGCGGCGCGCGTCACCGCGCAGGTCACGGCACCAGCTCCTAATACAGTCGGAGTCGTGCGTTGCAGGATAGGCAACGCAGTTTGCGCTCGCATAGGTTCTGGGAAGATACTCACTGTTGTCGTCGAAAAATGCAAATTGCAGCATCTTCATTCCCGGGAATCCGCTGTCAGCGAGCAACTCGCGCACGTCATCGGTTATAAAGCCGAGATCCTCGGCAATAATCTTCGACTTTGGAAATTTTGCCTTGATAGTCCTGAACAGCTCTATACCGGGCGCGCTGTCCCATTTGCCGTTCCTTGCGGTAGGCTCACCGTATGGAATGTTATAATAGCCAGCAAAACCTCTGAAATGGTCGATTCGCAGTATATCGTACATACGGAAGCTCTGTCCAATTCTCTTTTGCCACCAGGAAAATCCGTCGTTTTTCATAAGCTCCCAGTTGTAAATTGGGTTGCCCCAAAGCTGACCGTCAGCACAGTAGCCGTCGGGCGGACAGCCTGCAACAACGGTGGGATTATAGTCCTCGTCAAGCAGGAACTGCTCGGGCGCACACCATACGTCCATTGAATCGTGCGCGACGTAGATGGGCATATCACCGATAACAACGATGCCAAAGGAATGCGCGTAGCAGAGAAGCGCCTGCCACTGCGCGTCAAACTCAAACTGCACCCACTCCCAGAAGCCGCACTCGGCAGCAAATTCGCCTCTGCACTCGCGTGCCTTTGCTACATCTCTGTGTTCGTCACTCCAAGAGGTCCACTCCGAGTAATTATAATTTACCTTGAGTGCCATAAAGAGCGAGTAGTCGGGCAGCCAATGAGCGTTTTTCTTTAAGTAGCTCTTGTAAGCAGGCGACTTATCCTCTCCGCCTTCCTTGAATCTCGCGTAAGCCTTGCGAAGCGCGGTGTAGCGAGTGTTAAATAGCCAACCGTAATCTACCTTTTTTGAGTCGTTTTTGTTTTCTTTGAGCTCCTCTTTTGTGAGAAGGCCTTTTTTATGTAATATTTCGAGGTCGATAAAGTAGGGGTTACCCGCAACCGACGCAGGCGACTGATAAGGACTGTCGCCGTATGACGTGGGATTAAGCGGTAAAACCTGCCAGCACTTTGTTTTAGTTTCTACAAGAAAATCAACAAAGTCATATGCACCCTTGCCGAACGAGCCTATGCCGTAGGCAGATGGGAGCGAGCTGATCGGCATCAGAATTCCGCTTTTGTGCCTGAAGCCGAAGTTTTTGAGTGAAGCTTTCATAATCAATCCTGCTTTGTTAAAAATACTTTACATAAACAACATTGTACCACAAGCCGAAAGGCATGTCAATCATAATATTAAATTTTGGTATAGAAAAATCTTGAATTTACCCATATGGTGCTATAATTACATTAACAAGAACTTCATTTATATCTGCTTGATTAATACACAAAAAATGATGAGCGAGAGAATAAGATGGTTGGTGCAAAATATCACAAAAATGACATAATATGATAACAAAAGTTTGCATTTTAATGTTAAAATACATGAAAACAGCAGCTTGAAGAGGATAAAAACAAGGTGTGTTGTGTCATATATTCACGGCGAATACGAGCTGTTTTTTGAGGTGATCTATAAGATTATTTGCGATAGATAGGTTGAAAGACATCTATCTTTACAAGTAGGAGTATAAGAAACGGCTGTAAACAACCGCTGCTTTGATTTGTTAAAAAATTGTGAAAAGTATACAAAAATATTAAAATGTTTTTTAACACCCGTCACCGTTCGTGCAAATAAAATGCATTTCGTGCAAAAAAGTGCTTTTCAAGGCAAAGTTGTGATATCATATTTAAGCTAAAAATATTTTATTTACAGGAGAAACCATTATGGAAAAACTCAAAAACTTATGGAATGGCTGTATCGGAAAGCTAAAAGGCTGGTGGCAGGGATTCGAAGAAAAGCATCCCAAGGGATCACAGTGGTTAAGAGAAGGCGGTCTTTTCGTTATCGTAAGTAACGTTATCACCGTTTTCAAGTATCTGCTTCTCACCTTCTTGCCTCTGGCATTTGCATTTATGGGCAGTCAGGACTTCGGCTTCCCCGGCATTGATATCACCCTCTTCGGCATTGAATTCAAGTGGTACATAATCGGCTACGGCGCAGACCAGGGCGGTCTTGCATACTTCACCGCTTATATGATCGCAATGGTTATCGGTGAGGTTATCAACTTCTTCATTCAGAGAAAATGGGTATTCCGTTCCAACGGCAACATCGTATATCAGGGACTTTGGTACCTTCTCGCGTTCTGTGTAGTAACCTGCGTTGTTAACTCCATCAACTGCATCTGGGCAGCTGTTGCAGGTCACTTTGTTGCTCCCTGGCTCTACAACATCGGTACTACCGTGCTTAACGGCGGTGTTTCAATGGTAGTATTCTTCATCGTCAATAAGATCGTATTTAACGATGCTCCCAAGGCAGAGGAAAAGCCTGCCGAGGTTGAGGCAAGCGTTAACGACGCTGAATAATTAAATAAAATTTTAGGAGGATGCCTTTATGAAAAAGTTTCCCTTTGGTATTCTGGCAGGCATTTGCGGAATAGTTTGTTCCTTTGCTCTTATAGCCATCGTAGCAGTCTTCGTAATATCCTCTGTGATGTATGTTGAATCGGGCGGCGACGACGGTCTCAGAGATTCCTTATGGATCGCCCCTGCGACTATCGCGGCGGCGGTAAGCGGTATAGGATGTGCTATAAGCCTTATCCTCTATCGCATCAAGGAAAATTCTAAGTAATTAGCAAAATTGACCGGAAAGGCAGGAAATACATAACAATGCTTCAGAAAAGATCTTTTTGGGCAATGCTTACCGTTTATATGGCGCTTTGGCTGGTGATAGTGAATATCGCAGGCGACATACTTAACAGCTACGAGCAGGTCATAAATAACGCTCTCGGACTTACGGGTTACAGAACAGAAACGATAGTCACTGAGGGTGAGGATCTTGAATATTTCAAGTCCGAATTCGTCAAGAAAGACGAGAACGGTAACGTTATTTATATAACAGATGAGAACGGCTATGTTCATCAGGCGTATGATGACGAGGCCCTTCGCGCTGCGGCTATTGATGCGGCAAGACAGGTTCAGAGAGAGGGTACGACCATCCTCTGGAACTCTCCGGACACCGGTCTTCCTCTCTCCGAGGGCGACAAGGTCAGCGTATTCAGCCGTTCAAGCGTAGCTTGGGGATATTCGGGCGGCGGCTCGAGCGTATCCTACAAGGGCGACAGCGTTAAAACAGTGCTGACCGACGTTGGACTCTCGGTTAATACTAAACTTTGGGACTTCTACAACAATGGTGCCGGCTCTTCTTACGTAAGAGAGGGTATGATCAAGATGAACGAGGTACCCTGGAGTGTATATACCGACGAAGTCAAGGAGTCGTTCTCAAGCTTCGGTGATGCGGCGATCGTTGTTCTCACCCGTCTTACGCGTGAGGGCTCGGTAGGCGGTGCAGGTGCTGACGTAACGCAGACCTCTGCCGATACTCCGACAGGCGATTATCTCGACCTCAGCTACGAGGAGGAGCAGATGATTGACGAGCTTATCGCTCTCAAGAATGCGGGAACCTTCGACAAGGTTGTCGTGCTTCTTAACACCCCCGCTTCCATATTTATGGATTCTCTCGTAGAGAGAAAGGACGACATCGACTGCTGTATGTGGGTTGGTCAGACGGGCTCTCAGGGTCTGAACGAGGTGGGTAATATCCTCGTTGGCAAGTCTATTCCCTCGGGACATCTTGCCGATACCTTCCTTTACGACACCCGTTCGACGCCTGTTTACGCGAACTCTGCGGCAACAATGTATACCAACGCTGCCGAAATGGGACTTACGAACATCAATAACCAGGGCGTTTATATGGTATATGCCGAGGGTATTTACATCGGTTACAGATATTACGAAACCAGATACGAGGACGCAGTTCTCGGCAGAGGCAACGCAGCGTCCGCAACCGGTGCTGTAAACTCGGCTTCCGGCTGGGTGTACGGTGAGGAGGTTGCATTCCCATTCGGCTACGGCGGCGCTTATACCACCTTTGCGTACAGCGATTACAGCGCGGTTCTCACTCCCGGCGGTGATAGCTATACCGTAACTCTTACCGTAACCAACACCGGCTCGAAGGCGGGCTCGGATGCGGTACAGATATACGTGCAGAAGCCTTACACCACCTACGACAAGATGTGGGGTATTGAGGAATCTGCTGTTAACCTTGCAGGCTATGCAAAGACCAAGATGCTCGAACCCGGCGAGAGCCAGGAGATTGTTATCGAGGTTGAGGCAGACGCCTTCAAGACCTACGACGCTTACAACAAGAAAACCTATATCCGTGAGAAGAGCGAGGGCATCGACGCGTATTACATTACCGCTGCCCAGGACGCTCATGAGGCGGTTAACAATATTCTTGCCGCAAAGGGCAAGACTCCCGAGAATACGAATGGCGTAATGGATGCGGCAGGTAATGCCGACCTCGTTACAAGATTCGACTTTGACACCGACGATTTCGACACCTTCAGCATCTCCGACGTTACAGGCGCTCCCATAACCAACCGCTTTGACGCAAGCGATTGGAACCTCTATGAGAACAAGGGTAGCGAAACCGTTACCTACCTTTCGAGAAACGACTGGCAGGCGACCTATCCTACCGAAACGGTCAAGCTCAGCATGACCGAGGGAATGGCAGACGACCTTGCTTACAACCATGAGGTTGCGGTAAATCCCGATGACGAAATGCCCCTCTATGAGCAGGAGCACGTATTCAATCTCGTAGACCTTATGGGTCTTGAATATAACCACGACGCGTGGGATACGCTGCTTGATCAGCTTTCTATTGACGATCAGATCAAGCTTCTCGGAAGCGCTTACTTCGGTACTATTGCTATCGACAGCATCGCAAAGCCTGCCGACATAGCAGCGAACGGCCCTCTCGGACTTCGTGAAACGCTTAAAGATTCCGGCAAGAACACTATTTCCTATCCCAGCCCGACGCTCTGGGCGGCGAGCTATAACGACGCTCTTATTGAGAGAGTCGGTGAGATTATGGGTGAGGAAGCGCTTCATTCAGGCGTAACGGGTATATATGCACCCGGCGCGAACACCCACAGATCCTCCTACGGAAGCAGAAACTGGGAGTATTACTCCGAGGACGGCTTCCTCGGCGGTATGATGGCAAAGGCAGCCGTTCTTGGCATTCAGTCCAAGGGCTGTTACGTAAATATGAAGCATTGCGCGCTCAACGACCAGGAGAGCTACCGTCACGGTGTAAGCATCTGGACAAACGAGCAGGCTATGCGTGAAATATACCTCAAGGCGTATGAGTATGCCGTAACCGATGCCGATGCTACCGGTATGATGTCGGCATTCAACCGTATCGGCACTACCTGGAGCGGTGCGAACGCAGGTCTTTACACTCACGTAATGCGTGGCGAGTGGGGTATGGAGGGCTTCGTGCTCAGTGACTCCGCTTGGCAGGCGTATATGGGCATTATCGACGGTGTAATGGCAGGTAACGACTGTATTCTTTCTAACGTTGACCTCGCTCATTACGAGGACGCAAAGACTAATCCCACCGTTGCACAGGCGGTTCGTGAGTCCACTCATAGAATTCTCTACGTTATCGCAAACAGTAACGTAATGAACGGCATCAGCTCGAATACCAGAATTTACGAGGTTGACGAATGGTGGCAGAGTCTGATCATAGACGTTCAGGACGCTGTCAAGACTGTAACCATCGCGCTGTTTATTATCACCGTGATTGCATTCGTTATCTTCAGAAACGGTCCCATAGTTTCGCTCGGCAGACTCAAGATCGTGAAGATATTCTCGACTCTTATCACTATCGTAGTGGCTGTTGCAATAGCAGGCGCTTCGATAATCGTACCTAATTATATCAAGGAACAGCCCGTCGAGTTTATGTCGGAATTCTTCGGCAATGAGGATGAGGGCGGTGACTCCGAGGGAGATTCCTCTGATGAGGAAAACAAGATTCCCAGCCTCAAGGATCAGCTTGAGGGTGATATCGTCGACTACAAGTTCGAGGCAGAGTGCGCTGAAATCGTAAGTAACTTCAGCACCTTTATCGGTACGGATAACAAGACTATCGAGGAAACCAATTATCCCAGCGGCGGTCTGTTCGTTTACCGCGTGAAGAACGCGACGCAGATGGACTTCACCTTCAAGGTAACCGCATCCGAGGATACCAAGGCAGTTCTTACTATGTGTATGGGTCTTCGCGAATGGTCGATGACTCCTGCTGACGTCTTTGACTTCAAGGTCAACGGCGAGGCGGTTGAGGTCAGCACCGACGTGGTATTCCCCATATCCCGCGGCGTAATGTACTTCGACTGGACAGAGGTAGAGATAGTTATGCTTGACCTCAAGGCAGGCGAGAATGAAATCGTTATCTCCAAGAAGGCAGGCCTCGGCGACGCCAAGGGCAACGGCCTTAACTTCGACTATATCGAGCTGAGCAGTGCAGCTACGCTCGAATGGACAAAGGAGGTCGGCGTAGGTCACGATTACGAGGAATGGACTGCGATATCCGCACCCACCTTCGACACAGCGGGCGAGATTGGCGCATACTGCAAGACCTGCCGTGACTACAAGACTGCAGAAATTCCCGCAATTTCGATATCCAACGGCTACAAGAAGACCACCGAAACAAACGGTCTTTACAGCGTAACCAACTGGACTATTGAGGTTGACGGATACACCTACACGACAACAGAATACAACTATCCCGAGGGATGGGCAGATTACAGATTCGAGGCAGAATGCTCGGTTATCGAAACGGAGCAGACAGGCTGTGTTGGCACCGATAACAAGACTCTCGCGGCTGCTAATTATCCCAGCGGCGGACTTCTCGTTTCCAAGATGAAGAACGCAGAGGAGATGAAGCTCATCTTCAACGTTACCTCGTCAAAGAACGCCTACTCTATCCTTACGATGTGTATGGGACTTCGTGAGTGGGAGATGGTAATGGCTGACGTTCTTACTCTCACCGTCAACGGCGTAGAGGTAGACGTCGAGGGCGTAGTATTCCCCGTTGAATCTAACAGTGATCTTCGCTACTTCGACTGGACCGAGGTTCAGGTGGCAATTATTGCCTTGCAGGAGGGCGAGAACGAGATAGTTATTGAGAAGAAGGCAGGCGTAGGAAACGTCGTAGGCGCAGGCCTTAACTTCGACTATATTGGCATTAGCACTACTGCATCGCTTCAGTGGACCAGCGAGGTTGGCGTAGGACACTCCTATAACGACTGGACTGTTATCACCGAGCCTACTCTTACCACCGCAGGCTCTGCAAGCTCCTACTGTGCGACCTGCCGTGACCTTTTGACCGAGGAGCTGCCTGTCATTTCGGCAGAAAACGGCTATACCAAGGTGAGCGTAGAGGAGGGTACCTCCTTCGGTACTGCAACCTGGCAGATAGTTAAGGGCAACACCGCGCTTAGCTTCAATACGAGAAACTATCCCGACGACGCAAAGACCTATATCTTCGAGGCAGAGCGTTCGACCAGAAAGGGCAGCGTAAGCATTTATAACTCCGCTACATCTGGTGCGAGCGCAGGTGCATATCTCAACAACCTTTCGGGCGCAGAATGGACTCTTACCTTCAACGTTGGCTCGGATAGGGCTGCAGAGGCACTCCTCATTATGCGTGTTGGTTGTAATACCGAGATTACTCTCGCAGATGGCAGAACGCTGGTCGTCAATGCAGAGAAGCTTACAATTCCTTCGGATATGGTATTCCCGAAGGTAAGCGGCGCAACCTGGGCTGAATACGAGATTATTCCTATCAATCTCGTCGAGGGCAGAAACGTTATCAGACTCTCCAACGCAGGCGAGACCTTCGTCAACCTTGACTACATCGCACTTATCAGCGAGGCAGAGCTTGACTGGTATGCGGGCGGCGAATGCATTGAGCATACTCCCGTGACCGACGCAGCAGTAGAACCCACCTGTACCACCGACGGCTTAACCGAGGGCTCTCACTGCTCGGTATGCTACGAGATTATCGTAGAGCAGCAGCTAATTGAGTATCTCGGCCACAGCGACGATGACCGCAACTCGCTTTGCGACACCTGCGGCATTGAGGTTTCCCGCGAGGATCTCAAGGCAACTATTTACCAATTCCTCGTTTCCACCGACAAGGATCCATTCCTTGAAGAAAACGGTGGCTCGGCGGTTGATAATTATACCGACGACGGCAAGGTTCTTAAAAAGGTAACTCACAGCACCTATGGTACGTATTACGAGAACACCTACGGTGCAACCTTCACCTTCGTTCTTAACGCAGAGGAAGCAGCAAGTGTTGACTTCTATCTGCTTCTTACAAGCAACAAGGGCGCATCCTCTATTGAGTCGGCATTTGATTCCATCACTCTTAACGGCAGTACAACGGGTGTAACAGTACATAAATCGCTTATTCCTGATACTGATTCCTGGAACGTTAAGGATGCCGCATCGGTGCTCTATGCAACGCTCGATCTGAAGGTTGGCAGAAACGTTATCGTATTCACCAGAAATCAGCAAGTAGACGAGTTCAATAAGAACCTCAACTTTGCAGGTATTGAGATAACATCTCAGGTTCCCGTGAGCATTGGTCCCGCTCCCTTCACCTATACTGTTAAGGACAACGACCCCTTCGCTGCGGCAAACGGCGGTGCTTGGGTTGATAATAATACCGAGGACGGCAAGGTTCTTGCAAGAGCAACTCACGGTACCTACGGTACGTATTACGAGAACACCTACGGCGGCACCTTTACGGTAACCGTGAATGTTGAGAAGGATACCACCGCTACGTTCAGCCTTATTCTTACCAGCAACAGAGGAGCGTCATCTATTGGATCGGCGTTCACCTCGCTGACGCTGAACGGCAAGACTGACGGTGTAACGGTTGCAAGCTCCGATATTGCAAAAACTGCTTCCTGGAAAACGTCTGATGCAGTAACTGTACTCTATGCAACCTTGGAGCTCAAGGCCGGTACTAATACGATAGTATTCACCAGAAACGCGGAGATTAACGAGAACACCAACAACCTTAACTTCGTAGGAATCGAGTTCAAGTCGGTAGTTCCCGTTAAGCTCGGCGCTGCGGAATAATCCAAAATTCTACATTATAATAATAGAATATGGAGAAAAATATGAAAATAATAAGAAAAATATCACTCGCCCTGGTATTATGCCTTGCGGTGTGTGGCATAGCGGTGCTTTCCGCTTGCGACGTTACACCGGATGATACCGAGTGCCTGCACGCTAGCGTGCAGGCAGCAGGCGAGGCAAAAGAACCTACCTGTACCGAGGTCGGCTTGACCGAGGGCAAGAAGTGTACAGATTGCGGTGAGATTATCGAGGCGCAGCAGGAAATTGCTGCTCTCGGTCACACCGAGGTCGTCGTGGAGGGCAAGCTCGCGAGCTGCGTTGAGGCAGGCATCACCGACGGCGTGATCTGCTCTGTATGTGACGAGGTAATTCTCGCGCAGGAGCCTATAGAGAAAACCGCTCATTTCCCCGCAAGCGCGGTTAAGGAGAACGAGCAGGCTCCCAACTGCACCGCCGACGG
>CAYXAC010000002.1:8611-26723 GCA_964463025.1 uncultured Ruminococcus sp. | reverse complement strand
GAGGGTACTACACCCAGACGCCTGACTGACCTTATCGGCTCGCTTTGCGACCTTACAAGCGGCTCGGGCGACAAGGGCACGCCTATCGTATATATTCAGGGCTACTTTGATAACTACACAAATGAATAAATAACAAAAACGGTTAGGAGCTTTCCCTAACCGTTTTTGTTTATTCCCTGCTATGCAGGATTTCGTCTGCCTTTAGAATTGCTATCTGCGTTTTGGCATCGGGGATCTCGCCGTTCATTACCATTCTCTTGAGGTCGGAAAGCGGAATGTACTCGACCTCTAGAAATTCGTCTTCGTCAAGCTCGCATTCGCCAAAGATCAAATTCTCGGCAAGATAAAGATGTATCACCTCGCTGATAAGCGCGGGCGATGTCACTATCTCGCCAAGATAGGTCATCTTTCCCGCTATTGCACCCGTTTCCTCGCGCAACTCGCGCTTCGCCGCTTCAAGCGGCATCTCGTCGGGCGAGTCAAGCTTTCCCGCAGGCACCTCGAGCATCACGCCGCCGTAGGCATAACGGTACTGCCATTCCATTATCACTCTGCCGTCGGGCAGAATCGGAACAATAGCCACCGCACCGCTGTGCAGGCAGATCTCGCGCGTGGCTGCTTTGCCGCTTGGGAGAGTTATATCGTCAAGCACCACGTGCAGGACGTGTCCGTCAAATATCTCCTTGCGCGCGACGAATTTTTCTTCAAGATTCTTCATATTTACTCCAATTTACTCCAATATGTTAAGTATTGTTATTATTTCGAGTCGTTTTCGCCTTAATTGACTTGAACTCAAGCTGGGAAAGTATGACTGCAAAAAATACTATGGCGCAGCCAAAATATTCGCGGAGCGACATACGCTCGCCAAGGAACAGCGCGGCACCAATCACTCCGAAAACCGATTCAAGCGACAGCAGAATTGATGCGACGGTTGGGTCAACGTTCTTCTGTCCGACTATCTGTAGGGTGTAGGCAATACCGCTTGAGCCGATGGCGAGATAGAGTATTGCGGGTATTCTGTCGACTATAAGCGCGGTGTTAAGCGGCATCTCGAAAATGAGGGCGAGAATCGTGTTGATAACGAATGCGGTGGCAAATTGTACAAGCGACATTCTCACGCCGTCACAGCCGTGCGAGAGTCGGTCTATTGCTATTATATGCATCGCAAATATCAGTGCGCAGATAAGCACGAGTAAGTCGGAAAAAACGAGCATCGTGCCCGGCTTGATGCAGAGAAAATAGAAGCCGATGACGGCTATCACTACGCTGATATAGACGTTCAGGGGCGGGCGCTTGCCAAATACAAGCGAGATTATCGGCACGATAACGACATACAATGCCGTGATGAATGCCGCCTTACCTGCATCGGTGCCCTCGCCGAGTCCCGTCTGCTGAAAGGCAGAGGCAATAGCCAAAATCGCACCCGCGACTATGCCGCCTATAAGCTCCGCCCTCGTTATATCGGGGCGTTTTTTTTCGTTCAGCAGCTTTCTGCCATTTTTAGTAAACTTATCAAGAAAAGGAATTACCGCCGCCAAAAACAAGACGGCGATAACGCTTCGCAGTGCTCCGAGGGTGAAGGCGGGGAGATCTGCCGCCGCCTTTTGCGCCGAGAAGGCAAAGCCCCAGAGCATAGTTGCGATAATAAATAGTATGGGGGAAATATATTTTTTCATTTTAACATTTCTTCCAGGTAGACGGGCTAAAAAGGATAAGCATCGGGAATAGCTCTAATCTGCCGGCAATCATGTCAAAGGTCAAAACAATCTTTGAAAGTACAGAAAAATCCGCAAAATTAGACGCAGGACCTACGCCCGCAAGACCGGGACCGACGTTGTTGATTGCCGTAGTTACCGCCGTAAAGTTGGTTACCAGGTCGCGTCCGTCAAGTGTGACAATCAGGAGCGACACGGCAAAGAGAAGTATAAAGCAAGCAAGGTATGAGTTTACCGAGCGAATTACCTCGCCGTCAACCGCTTTTTTATCAATAGTAATTTTTTTAACCTGCTTTGGATGTATAAGAGTGTTTATCTCTCTTGCGAAGCCCTTGAAGGCGATAACAAGACGCGACACCTTCATACCGCCGCCCGTGCTTCCCGCACAAGCGCCGACGAACATCACAAGAACAAGCACCGTCTTGGCAAGACTCGGCCAAAGATCAAAGTTCTCAGTGGAGAAGCCCGTCGTCGAAATAAGCGAGGCAACCGTAAACGCCGCGTGGCGCAAAGCCTCTCCGAGTGAGTCGTAGATATCACGAATATTAAAGGTTACAAGCGCGGTAGCAACGGCCACTATTATAAGAAAGGTTCTGACCTCGTGGTTAAATGCATCGCGGAACTTCAGACGTAAAATCAGGTAATATGAGTTGAAGTTAATCGAGAAAAGAAGCATGAACACGGTAACGAGCACCTGCTGCAAGGCGGTGAACGAAGCAAAGCTATCATTCCTGAAGCCGAAGCCACCCGTGCCTGCGGTGGCGAATGAGGTGTTGATCGCATCAAAAAGATCCATGCCTGCGATCAGGTAAATAATAAACTGCACCACCGTCAAAACGAGATAAATCGAATAGAGGATAAGCGCTGTGTGCTTTACTCTCGGAACAAGCTTTGACACCTCGGGGCCGGGGGACTCTGCACGCATAATATGCATATTCTGACCACCGCCGAGTGGCAGGAACGCCATAATGAATACCAGCACGCCCATACCACCAACCCAATGGGTAAAGCTTCGCCACATCAAAACGCACTTTGGCAGATCTTCAACCGTACGGAATATACTCGATCCGGTTGTCGTAAAGCCTGCCGCTGTTTCAAACATGGCATCAACAAACGAGGAAGTCGCGCCCGAAAGCATGAGTGGAAGCGCACCAAAAACCGATAGCACTATCCAGGAAAGCGCAACGATAACGAAGCCCTCCTTGGCGTAAATCGTGGTGTGTTTCGGCTTTCTTATTACCAAAAGACCGCCGACGGCAAGGCATATAAGCGCCGACCAAAGAAATGCAAAACCTGCGCTCTCACCGTAGGCAATGGCTGTCAGCATCGGAACGGCAAAGAACGCCGCCTCAAATACGAGCAGCCAGCCGAGCGTATATTTTACCATTTTAAGATTCATTTAAGAAAGACTCCTTATGCGAGAATATCTGAAACGTCGTTCATCGCAATACCCTTGGTTACGACAACGACCGAATCACCATGCTCAATAACCGTCTGACCCCTCGGGGAAATCTGTGCATTGCCGCGACGAATGGTTGCAATAAGCACTCCGGGCTTGAATTCAAGATTCATAAGAGGCTTGCCCACGATAGGCGAGCCCTCAAGCACGGTGAATTCCGCTGCCTCAACTTTGCCCTTGATAAGATTATATAGCGTCTCAATGCTACTGCTGCCGGAGTTGTTCATCGCTCTAACGTAGCTGATGATAATGTCAGCGGTGATATTCTTCGGGTGAACTACCGAATCGAGATCCAGCTGGCTCGTGATGTTGTCGTACTCAATGCGGTTGACCTGAGTAATAACCTTGCGAGCACCCGCCTTCTTGGCGAAAATTGAGAGAAGAATATTCTCCTCGTCAAGTCCCGTCAGAGCAACGAAGCTCGATGCCGTGCCAATGCCCTCCTCGCGCAGAATATCCTCGTCGGACGGATTGCCGTTTATAATAGTCGCGCGCTCGAATTCCGAGGCAAGCTCGTCGCATCTCTCGCGGTTTTTCTCAATAATCTTGACCGAGATTCCCGAGCGCAAAAGCATATCGGTAAGATAGTAGGAAATCGCGCCGCCACCGACGATAATAGCGTCCTTTATAGGCTGAATATGGTAGCCAATCTTCGAGAAGAACTCCTTGGCGCTACCGGGCGAGGCGATAATCGAGATAACGTCGCGCTCTGCAAAGATGAAATTACCGTTCGCGATAAAAGCATCGTCATCGCGCTCAATAGTACAGAAGGTGACGTCGGTCTTGAATTTGATAGCTACGTCTTTGACCGACATTCCCGCTATTTTGCTTCCCTCGGGGATCTTGAAGGTGAGAAGCTCTACCCTGCCCTTCGAGAAGGTCTCAATCTTGATAGCCGAGGGGAAGTTGAGAATTCTCGCAATCTCTCTCGCCGCCGCAAGCTCGGGGTTGATAACCATAGAAAGACCAAGCTCGTCCTTGAAATAGGAAGCATCGATATTGTAATCGGGATTCTTGAGTCTTGCAATAGTGCGGCAGCCTGCCGACTTCTTGGCAACAAGGCAGCAGAGCAAATTTATTTCATCGCTGCCCGTAACCGCAATAAGCAGGTCGGTCGAGTCAACTTCCGCCTCAATCTGCGTGCTGCGGCAAGCACCGTTGCCGATAACACCCATAATATCGTATTTATTGGCAATAGCCTTAACCTTTTCGGCATTCTCGTCAACTATAGTGACGTTGTTGCCCTCCTTATTAAGCTGTGCAGCAAGCGCCTCACCGACCTTACCGCTGCCAACGATGATAATATTCATAATCTGACCTCCGTTTTCTAACGCGGCATATATTTGTACAACATATATTATACAACATTAAAATATTTTGTCAAGTTTAATTTTTCGATACGCAAAAAACGGAGAGCCGAAGCTCTCCGCCAATTTAATCTTTGTAGGGGACGGCGTCCTCGACGTCCCGTTGTTGTGCACAAACAAACCAAAATACAAGGAATAAATGAACAATAATTTGCTTTTATACAATGCTATGCGTATTCAAGCTTCGGGACGTCGAGGGCGCCGTCCCCTACGGGATTATTTATTCCGAATTCCGAATTTATTCAGCGTAGTTATAATGAATGTTAGCCTCTGTCAAGTACTCATTACCTGCGCCCGTGCTAATTGCCGCCCACTCTGCCTCTGTGCCGGTGTAATATACGTCGGTAAGGCTATCGCAGCCAAAGAACGCGCCGGCTGAAATCTCGGTGACACTCGACGGAATGCTAACTTCGACAAGAGATTCGCAATCCATAAAGGCGGACTCGCCAATCTTGGCAACGCCCGAGGGAATGCTTATCTCGGTGAGATAAATACAGCCTGCAAAGGTGTTTGCTCCTATCGTTTCAAGCTTAGTGCCATCGGCAAAGACCACTCTCTTGACACCGGAGGAATTAAACGCACCCGAAGAAATGATAGTAACCGACTCGGGAACCGTAATTATCTTGAGAGCAGTACAGCCGCAGAATGCCGACTCAGCAATAGCGGTAATGCCCTCGGGAATTTCGAAAGAGGAATCCGTTTTACCGGGCGCGTAGCAAACGAAGGTCGTACCGTCAAGCGTGCAGAGATTGCCATCCATAGATCCGTACACCGAATTGCCGTCGGCGGCGCCGATGTTGACAAGTGAATCACAGCCCGAAAAGGCTTGCGCAGTGACATTTGTAACGCTATGAGAAATAGTCACGCTCTCCAAAAAATCGCAATCGGCAAATGCATTGTCACCAATAGATATAACACCGTTTGGTATCACGAATGACTTATCATTCTTGCCTATCGCATACTGAATAAAAGTCGTACCGTCGTGATTATAAAGATTTCCGTCAATATCCTTGTACGAAGGATTGCCCTCGGCTACCTTGATTTCGGCAAGCGAATGAGAATACATAAAAGCCGTGTTGCTGATATCGGTAGCGCTTGCCGGTATAGATATACTCTTTAACGAATCGCATCCGCTGAGTGAATATTCGCCAAGCGACGTCACGGTTTCGGGAATCGTAAGCTTGGATATATCCGCGCGGTTGAGAAAGGCGCAATCACCGATAGCCGTAACGGTGTCACCGTTTGGGGAAAGTGACGGAATTTCAATCTCTGTCGGTAACAAGGAATTCTCATAACCGCTGACGTAACATGTTCCGTCTCCGTTCGAGGTAAATTCAAGCTCACTTACGCTTTCTGTATTTCTGCACGATACCAAGCAAAGCAAAAGCATCAAAGCTGATACGAGAAAAATCAATTTGTATTTCATGACTTCCCTCCCAGGAATGCATTTGTATAAATTTTATCATATTTTCCTTAATTTGTAAACCGTTTCGGGAAGATAAAATTAAATTTCACAAACTTTTTCGCCATCGGGCAGAGAAAAAGTGAGAATGCGTTCGGCAAATTTGCGCTCGGGGGTTAGGGTGACCGAACGAGGCGTGCGGTGGTGGTAGGTGGTGAAATAGTAAACTCCACCTGTAAGGTCGGCGCAGGAGGTGTAGACGGTGTAGACCGCCCTGCCCTCGTCGGTCAGGACTGCACCGTACGGCACGGTGAGTGAATCGGTGATATGAAAGAAGGTTGATATTTTTATATTATTATCGTTTTGTGGTGATATTTCATTATTTTTTGCCGTTTTTTCACTTATTTGTGTGAATATATTTGAATTTTCGCCATTATTTTGACTTGTAAGTGGCTTTATCGTGCCAAAATTCTTGATATTTTTAGCAAGAAATGTTGCTCTGACAAAGCGTGATGAGGACGAAAAGTCACCCGGAAGTCCGATAGCGCCCATACCGCGTGAGTACAAGTGGGGGTTTTCCCCTATTTGTGTGGGTTGATCGGGCGAAAGCTGTGTAAATTCGGCTATTTTCGTTGTGTGATAGGCAAGATTGGGTGCATTTGTGAGTACTTGGTGGGGATTTTCTATTATTTCAAGACCGTTTTCTCGCGGTTCGATAACGAGCGAGCTATCACCGTCGGTGAGCAGCCAATGAAGCTCGGTCACGGGTAGTCCCTCGCCCACCGAATCGGGTATAACATTGACGCTCGATAGCATCTCGCGCGCCTCGGCAAGAGTCCCTGCTCCACCGAGAATATAGGGCATCAGCTCAGCAGAAGCGAGGTTGAGTCTGTCCGCACGCGCTGTGTGATAGCGTGCATATCCCGGAAAATTCAGCGCCGCCATATAAAGCCCCGACTCGCTCGACGTATCGTAATAAAGCGGTGTGCCTTGATGCATATACGCCATGCCGACAAGGGCGTATTTGGTGGCGATTTTGCCCTCGTGAATATATTTACGCTTCCAGCCGCGCGGTGTAATCGCCACCTCCTCGGCAAAGGAATATTCAAGGTCGAGCGTTCTGCCCGCGAGCCCCTTGTAGCATATTGCAGTACACATTCTTCTCTCCTTTTTTGTTTATTCACTACATTATTAAATAAAAAGCGGAAAAATACGCACGTATAGTAAATTTTCTATTGAAAAAGCATGAAATTTGTGCTATAATTTGCTCAACCGAGGTAAAGGAGAGACTTACATTGATTAAATTCTTCAAAAATATTCCGCATTTTATAGGTATAATCTCTTGTATTCTATATATCGTTTCGCTGGCAAAGAAGGTCGCAAATGGCGAGGGAACGCCGATGCTCAACTATGTGCTGCTCGCGGTTTCGGCAGTCTTCCTTTTGATTTACATAATAATGCTTCTGCGCGGTCAGGACAAGCAGCAGGTCAAGAGCGCAAAGCGCTACTACAAGTGGTTTAAGCTGGGCATGAAGGGCGTGTCATTCTTCATCATTATCTACGAATTCGTAACGCTCTCGAGTGACGCTTCGATGCTTATGCCGAGTATTCTCATAGTCCTCTGGATTATTCAGATAAACGGCGAAATAATGAAGTACAGAGCGAGAAAAAGACGCGAGAGAATCAAGGCGAAGATTGACAGCGTGAAAAACCGATTTAAGAAGCAAAAAACGAATCCCAAGTCCGAAGCAGAGCTTGAGCTCACGGTTGCACCCGTGGATACTATCGAATTTATAGATGAAGAATTCTAACAAAAAATCCCACCAAATCGGTGGGATTTTTTGTTTTATGACTACTTTTCTTTACAAAAGCGGGGCAAAAAGTCTTATTGCATTACGAACGATTCGCTCGCCTATGGTAAGACGAGTCTTGTTTTCGTCAATAGGATCCGACTTCTCAACCGTCTTGAGAAACTCCTCGCGGCAGACCTCTACGGTGGGAGATGCATACATCCAGAGGGCGTTCTCAAAGTTGTGCATAAGACTACGGTAATCGAGATTTATCGTGCCGATGACCGCATATTTATCATCAACGACGAAGGTCTTTTCATGAATGAAGCCGGGGGTGTATTCGTATATCTTCACACCCGCGCTCATCAGATAAGGGTAAGAGCTCTTGGTCATAACCTTGACCTTCTTTTTGTCCGGAATGCCAGGCGTAATAATGCGCACGTCAACACCGCGAAGTGCCGCGTTGCACAGCGATTCGGTAAGGTCGTAGTCGATTACCAGATATGGAGTGGTAATGTATACGTATTTTCTCGACTGATTTATCAGGTTAAGAAAGGCGTTCTTGCCTGCGGGACGCTTGTAAATAGGTACGGGACCTGAGCCGAAGGGAATGTAATATCCGCCGTCGGAGAACTTGAGCGCCTTTACAGTCGAGAGATAGCTCTCGTAGTCGCTTATTGTATGCGTGGTGAAGTCCCACATCGAAAGAAACTGCTTGATAAATCCGCGCACAGACTCGCCCAAAACGCGAACACCTCCATCCTTCCAATAACCGAAGCGCATTTTCTCGTTGGTATACTCGTCGGCAATATTCACACCGCCTGTATAGGCAATCCTGCCGTCGATAATGCACATTTTGCGGTGATCGCGGTTGTTGTGAACCGATGAAAGCGTAGGTGAAATCTTGGCAAAGCGGTATGCCTTGATCCCCTCTGAACGCAGAAGATATTCGTAGTGCAGTGGTAGCTTCTGCATACAGCCCCAGTCATCGAAGAGCATGCGAATCTCAACCCCCTCCTTCGCCTTTTCGTGAAGAACCTTGTGAACTCTGCTCCACAAATCGCCAAGCTCGACTATGAAATATTCAAGGAAAATAAATTTCTCGGCACTCTCAAGGTCGCGCACCAGCGACTCAAAATACTCCTCGCCTGTTGCGAAGAAGGTCGACGAGCTGCCCGTATAGACCTCGGCTATCGGGTCGTCGTTCATAATCGCGCGAGCCTTGCCGTATGCAAGAGGACTGCGGCGGCGGAGCATATCGAAATTGCCTGTGCCGAGCCTATGGCTGTTTATCTCACCGAAAAGTCCCGAAAGGAGCTTTTCCTCCTTTTTTGTCATTCTGCGGCGGTAAAAAATAAGATAAAGAAGCGTGCCGAAGAAAGGCAAGAGCAAAATGACAACCGTCCAGGAAACCTTGTATTCGGGGTTGGCATCACGGTTGATTATGAAAATCAGGGTTATAATACTGACAAGCCCGGCAACAATCCAGGCAACGTAAGAATACGCCCAAGTACCGAGTATAAGACCTGCCAAAAGTATCAGCTCAAACAGTATTATAAATGCGGAAATTGTGTATCTTGAAAATAATACTTTCGTTAATTTTTTCATTTATACTATCAAAAATCCTTTGTTTTGTAAACTTTCGTTTTAAATTTCCTCTAAAACGCTTTAGTTTTCCTCACCGTCAACGTAATCCTCGAAGCGACCGATACCAACAAGATCGTCTACGGGAAGCGAGAATATAACCGCGCCGCCCTCGGTCTTTAGGCCTGCGGCATCACGAACCGCCTCCATAATCTTGGTCTTGTACTCCATCGTGGTGAGGAAGAACAGACTGTCTGTTTCACGGTTAAGGGCGGTGCCTATCGACTGCTCTGCCTTCTCGTTGTTGATGCTCTTTGTATGGAATACCGTCGCGCCGGTCGCGCCCGCACTTCTCGCCGCCTCGATTGCAACGTCGGTATATTTATTGTTTACCACTGCTATAACAAGCTCGTGCATAGTTACCTTCTCCTTTTTCTTTGAAATCGGGGCGCGCTTCCCCGTCGGTTTGTCGGGCTTATCAACGCCCGAGAGAATTGCGTCGTTAAGAATATTTGAAATACCCGAAAGCGGAATTGTGAATGCTATACCGCGTCCGACAAGATAAAGCTTGAGTCCGTGACCGACGGCACTTAAAATATTATGCTCCGCGCCGCCCGGAATAAGCGACATTGTGATACGCTTTTCGATCTCGTTGAAGCCGAAATAGGTCATATAACTTGAGCGAGCCGTGCCGTGACCTACACCCGAGAAATTAACTGCCGTGCAGCACTCGTTGACTATCTCGGTAAATCTCCCCTCGTCCTCCTTGTTGATAATTCCGACGAGGAGCTTAACGCGCTTTTGTTCAGCTATTTGCTTCGGCATTTTTTGCTCCTCCCTTCACCGCCTTTGCGGAATATGTCGAACCGCGCCTTGTGTCACGGTAGCCGTAATCAATAAATGTTTCGCTCGCGCTGACGAACTTGCGCACTCTGTCCTCCGCCTTGACCTTGTAAGCAAAGCCGCAGAGCTGGATAGCGATAATAGGTGCCATCGCAACTAAGGCAACACAGCCGAAGGCATCCGACATTACGTTGCCACCGAGTGCGTTACACGCACCCATACAAAGAGGAAGAACGAACGCACTCATCATCGTACCGCTGGCAACTCCGCCCGAGTCGAAGGAGATACCGACAAAGATCTTCGGCACGAAGAAGGAAAGCGTAAGAGCGATTATATAGCCGGGAATCAGGAACCAGAGAATATTGATTCCGGTAATAATACGAAGCGTTGCAAGTCCAAGAGCCGCGGACACACCTATCGAGAGTCCGAGACCTGTGGTCTTTCCCGAAATTGCGCCAGCGCTCATCGTTTCAACGAGCTTATTAAGCACGTAAACCGAGGGCTCTGCCTTAACTATGAAGTAGCCGAGAAGCATACTTACGGGGATAAGCAGCCAGCCGCCGCCAATGCCTGCAAGACGAGTGCCTATCTCTGTGCCGATGGGAAGGAAGCCTACGTTAGCACCCGCAAGGAACACCGCAAGTCCAACGAGAACGTATACGATACCTATCGCCATTCTTATCATCTGCACCTTGGTGAAGGCGCGTGTGAGAAGCTGGAACAAGAAGGCAAAAACAATTATGGGAGCAAGCGCCACAAGCACGTCGACCGCGTGCTCGGCTATACCGTGAATGAATGCAAGAACGCCCTCCTGCGTGTTGGCGATTTTCTCGCTGACGGTAGGCTCGTAGGTACCCTCAACCTTCATAACGATGCCAAGCACAAGCACCGAGATAATCGGACCAATGCTACAAAGGCCTGTGATACCGAAGGAGTCGTTACGGTCGTCACCCGAGAGCTTACCTGCCGCGACACCCGCACCGATAGACATAATGAAGGGAACGGTCATAGGTCCCGTGGTAACTCCACCCGAATCGAAGGCGAGAGGCAAAAAGCTCTCGTCAACGAAGAAGGCGAGCACGAAGGCTATCGCATAGAATACTATCATTATTATAGTAAGATTCCAGTTAAATACGATACGCATAACCGCGATCATAAGGAATATTCCCACACCGATGGAAACGGTGAGGATAAGTATCATATTATCAAGTCCGCTTACCTGCTCCGCAAGAAGCTGAAGGTCGGGTTCGGAGATGGTAACGAGAATACCGATAATAAAGCTGATAAAGGCTATTATCCATATCTTCCTGCTTGACGACATCGTCGTACCCAGCTTGGTACCGAGAGGCTGCATCGACATCTCGGCACCTGCGGTAAAGAGGCTCATTCCAAATACCAGACACACAACGCCCACGATAAAGAGGAACATATCTCCCGTCGTTATCGGAACGAGCGTTACGCTGAGCGCAAGCACTATCAACGCTATCGGCAAAACCGATTTCAGCGATTCCATAAATTTGTTCTTAATTAAATTCACGCCGTTTATTTCCTTTACAATTTATTTTATATATGATTCAATGGTTTCGCGTATGAGGGCAAGCGTATCAAGAAGCTCTCTGTAGAATTCTCTTGCGCTCACGCGAAGTCCGCCGCTGCCAAGCACGATGAGCTGCTCCTGCATATCCGAGGTAACAACTCTCACGGTATGCTCGCCCGCTATCTCGTAAGTAGTGCGCTCTATGTATGCGTCAGCCGTCTGACGCTCGCGCGTGTAAACAACCGTAACAGCGCCAATTTCCTCGACGCTGCCCTCACCGCCCTTGCGCTTGTATGCGTCAAAGACTATGACCGCCCTGCATTTTTTGAATGAGGTATAGTCGCACATCATTCGAGTGAGTACGTCACGGCATCTTGCGAGGTCGGATTCGGCAAGTCTGCGTAGGTCGTCTATCGCAAAAATGAAATTATATCCGTCTATTATTACGTAATCCTCTCCGCGAGGCTTCAGCTTTTTCGGTCTTTCGGGCTTCTTCTCGCTCGGCGCGGAATTCTCCTTGCGCTCCGCTGCCACACGCGGCTTGATCTTGCCGTACGTGCTCTCGAAGATGCGCATCAGCTCCTTATCCTCTTCGACTGTGCCTCGGTAATCGGTCTTGACGGCAACCCTCGGAGTATAGCTCTCCTCTGCCGCAGAAGCTTTTTGCGCACCTGTCGGTGTTAGATGCATAAGTGCGTCTGCCTCATGCCAGGGGACTGCGTAGCCCGAGCCGCCCTTGCAGAACACCGAGCCTGCAGGATTGCGCTCGTCAAGTTCGGGCGAGTAGTCGCGCACTGCCATAACCTCCTCGGTATTGTGGCAGGGCATATACGCACCGACTCTAATAGATAATTTTCCCTCGCCGCGAGTATATGCTCGAAGCTCGGTGGCGTAGGAGCGCATCGTGCTGACGGGGCAAACGCCCGAAACGACGGCAGTGTCACCCACGAACTCGGGGGCTTCCAGAGTGCCGTGCATTGCGCTGATATCTGTCATAAGCCGTCCGAGATTATCCCTCGGCAGCTCCGCGGTAAACTCAAAGGTCGGCTCAAGCAGCACCGACTCCGCCTTCATAAGTCCCTGCCTTACGGCTCGGTAGGTCGCCTGGCGGAAGTCACCGCCCTCGGTGTGCTTTAAGTGTGCCTTGCCTGCCGTTAGAGTGATTTTCACGTCGGTAAGCGGCGAGCCCGTGAGGACTCCCTTATGCACCCTCTCCTCAAGGTGAGTGATAATAAGCCTCTGCCAACCGCGCGCAAGCGTGTCAAGCGGACATTCGCTTGCGGTGATAATTCCGCTGCCCTCGGGAAGCGGATCAATGCGCAGATGCACCTCGGCATAGTGGCGAAGCGGCTCAAAATGCCCTGCGCCAAGCGTGGTATCCGCGACGGTTTCCTTATATAATACCGCGCCTTCGCCGAAGGCAACGTCAATGTCAAATCTGTCCTTGATAATTTTGGTGAGAACCTCGGTCTGTATCTCGCCCATAAGCCTTATGCGTATCTCGTGAGTTCGCGGCTCGTAGGTCAGGGCGAGCGAGGGATCCTCCTCGGCAAGCGCCATAAGGCGCATATAGCTCTCGTAAGGATTAGCGCCCTTAGGTAGAATTATTCTGTAATCCAAAACGGGCGCGAGTGTCTGCACATCGTCTACCTCAAAGCCGAGTCCCGAGCCGACGGCAGTCGACACAGGACCAAGCACGGCACACACCGTACCTGCGGGAGCTGACTGAACGCTCCTGTATTTTTCGCCCGAATAAAGCCTGATTTCCTCAATTTTCTCGCGCATTATCTCACCATGCGAGCGCACCTCGACGGTGTCCTTGGTGCAGAGAGTGCCGCCCGTAACCTTGATGTATGTGAGCCTTTTGCCCTGCGGATCGCGCGAAATCTTATATACCCTAGCTCCGAAGATGGTGTCGGAGTATTTTTTCTCTATCGTATATTGGTCGATTACCGAGAGCAGCTCGTCGACTCCCTTCATTTTGAGTGCCGAGCCGAACATACAGGGGAAAATTCGCCTCTTGGAAACAGCCGTGCTGATAGACTCGCGTTCAAGGCTGTCGGTCGAGAAGAATTCCTCCATCAGCCTCTCGTCACACGCGGCGCATCGCTCGAAAAAGTCAGCTGACTTATCGTCGCTAAAATCCACACAGGAGGACGAAAGCAGACACCTTAGCTCCTCGAGCAGCTGCTCGCGGCGGCGTTCGGCAATATCCATCTTGTTGACGAAAATGAATGTCGGCACGCGCCTTGCGGAGAGAAGATGCCAGAGCGTCTTAGTATGCGCAGTTACACCGTCTGACGCGCTGACTACCAGAATTGCGTAGTCCTGCACCGAAATCGCGCGCTCCGCCTCGCAGGAAAAGTCCACGTGACCGGGAGTGTCAATGAGCGTGACTAGGGTGTCGCCAAGCTCGAAAATCGCCTGCTTTGAAAATATCGTAATTCCCCTCTCGCGCTCAAGAGTGTGAGTATCGAGAAAGGCGTCGCGCTTATCCACCCTGCCGAGCCTTGTCAAAGTGCCCGCCGAGTAAAGAAGCGCCTCGGAAAGAGTGGTCTTACCTGCGTCAACGTGCGCCAAAATTCCAAGTGCAAGTCTTTTCATTTAAGCCCCCTTTCCTCGTTTTGTTATGTTTTGTTTACAAAATTATGCAAAACCTAGTGTTTTCTTCGGTTTTCTCGCAGATTTCCATTCGCTTTGCAAAGAGCGCGAGTGATGCGGCATTTGCGTTATTAACCGTAGCATATAGGCTTATCAGCCCGATGCTCTCTGCCACCTTAATCACCAAATCAAGTGTGGCGGAACCAATTTGAGCGCCACGGTATTCGGGCAAAAGTCTTATAGCACACTCTGCTCCGCCCTGCATATCGAACGCGTATAGCACCGACTCGCCGACAAACTGTCCGTCATACCTTACGGCAAGCGACAGTGCGACACTGCGAGCGAATTCCTCGCAGGCGGTGATGAGAAAATATTCTTCGTCAGCACCCGGGGCATCGGCAGAGTAGTCGTAGCCCCAATATTTGTTCGTTTCCTTATCGGTTGACAGGCGGAAATATGCAGAGGCATCCTCGCCCGCCAAAGCATTCAGCACAATATTCCCTTGCGATTCGGTCGGAATATCATCGATCAGCGCAAGCTCGTTATACGCCCTAACGGTGTAGAAGCCTCCCGACTCGTCCTCGGCATAGGTGCTCGCGTGGCGAAAGAGCGAGAGAAGCACGTCAAGCTCCTCGCTCGGCACGTCGATAAAGACGAGAGGAATTTCTTCCTTTATAGCATAAAGCCTTATCTCATCTACCGCAGAGCGCGCGTCTGCCGTGTCGGTCAGTGCGACGGGGTACGGGAAAAGATATTCGCCGTCGAATATACGCAATAGCATACAGCCGTGTGCGGCACTTACCGCGACCTCGGCCTCGCCTGAAAAGGAGTCGAGAATCTCCTCTATTTCCTCGATATCCGCCTCGGGTATTGCAGCAAGGGCAGACTCTGTTATTTCCCTCTCGCTATCCGACGCGAGAATTCTGAAGCTAATCATTTTCTGCCCTCTCGCTCGGTATCTCGATGTTAAGCGTAAGCGCGGCTGTGAAGCTGTCGCCCTCGCTCGAATATTCAAATTTATCTGCCACCATCTTAGCAAGGCGAACGCAGCTCTTGAGTCCAATGCCGTTCGACTCCGCCTCGTCGTGGTAGGTCGCAATTTTATTCTTCGCCAAAATAGTCATTTTACTCTCGTTAAACGAGGTCGAAATAACCACAGGCTCACTCTTGTCAGCGTACTTACGCAGATTTGAGAAAACGTTGTCGATAATACGCATCAGCTTCTCGGCATCGGTACGCACAGTAGTGCCCTCGGGCATTGCCGCCGCACCGAACTCAACCTTGACCTGATATCCGCTGTCGCGTAGCAGATAGATATGCTCTGAGAGTATCTGCTCAATGAGCGTGAGCGCATCGTACTCCTCAAGCGTGACGTCGCCCGGCGCATCACCGAAGGCGAGCGAATACTTGAGCATATCGTCTGAGAGACGCTTGAGTCGCATCGCGGTGCTCTCCGACGCCTCTATGTAATCCGCCATTTCCTCGTCACAGCCCTCGTGATTTTTCATCATCTCAAGGTAGCCGAGCAGAATGGTAAGCGGAGTTCTTATATCGTGCGAGAGCGCGGTGATAAGCTCGGTATTTGCAGTGCTTGCCTCCTCGGCACTGCTCACGTTAAGGAGTAGCTTCTGTCGCATCTTCTCCACGTCGAGCGCAAGCGCGGCTATCTCGTCGCTGCCGTCGCTCTTTATCTCATAATTCATATTAATTTGCGAAACTATCGTAACGTCGCTTCCAACTCGCTTGATTCGCCTAATAATAATTCTGAAATAATTGACAAGCACCGCCGCAAGAACAAACGCGGCAAATATCAGCGCCGCTACGTTGATAATGCTGTAACGCAGGTTCTGCGAGAACTCGCTGATTTCGGCAACAAGCACGCCGTCGCGAGTCATGATTTCATAGAAGCCGTTTGCCTCCGCCTCGGCGATTAGCGCCTCGCGGTTCGGCGCATCCTCGGGAATAGGCTTGACGAACTCGGAGAATCCTTCCTCCTCGTAATCCTCGGAGCTGTAAACTATAACGTATGCGTAAGGATGGTCGTTTGACCACTCGGAAATGCGGTAGGAGGTCGCGAGCGTGATTCCCTTCTCGCGAACGAAGCGGCGCAGCTCCTCGGCACACTCCTCGCGCCTCTCGACAACCCTCTCGGGCTCGAGATAGACATTCGTGATGTATAGCACACCCGAAGCGCGAATCACCGTGTAGGTGACAACGCCCGCAAGAATTCCTATCAATATGTTGAATATAAGTCCGATATAAAGCGTTTTATGCTTGATATTCAGGCTTTTTCCACTTTTGTCAGTCAATTTGGTATCCCTTTCCCCAAACAGTGCGAACTATCTTCGGTGACGAGGGATTATCCTCAAGCTTTCTGCGCAGATTAAGGATGTGCACCGTGATGGTGTTGTTCGACGATGCAAGCGGCATCTCCTCCCAAACCTTTTCGTAAAGCTCGGCAGGGCCGACAACCTTGCCTCTGTTCTTGGCAAGATAAATGAGCAAATCCATCTCCTTGTCGCGCACGTCAATGGCAACGCCATTTTTGGTAACCTCACGGGTCTCGGGCATAAGCACGACGCCGCCCCAGAGTCTGATCTGCTCGCCCGTCTGCTCGCCCTTGGCGCTATAGCTGTTGTAGCGGCGAGTCAGAGCCTCAACCTTCATCAAAAGCTCGCGCGAGGAGAAGGGCTTGACGAGATAGTCGTCACCACCGCCCGAATACGCCGCCTCTTTGTCGGACTCCAGCGTTTTTGCCGTCAGGAACAACACGGGAACCGCAGAAAACTCACGGATTCTGCGAGTCGCTTCAACGCCGTTCATCATAGGCATCATTATATCCATAATGCACAGGTCAATGCCCGCATCCGCGCGCACGGCATCGACCGCCGTCAAACCGTCAGTCGCCTCGATGACCTCGTATCCGGCATTCGTCAAAAGAAGCCTCAAAACCTTTCTTATTTCAAGCTCGTCGTCTACAATAAGTATCTTCATGTCCTCGCTCCTTTGTCTATTTATCGTTATGTCGGCAACTGCCGACTATTCTTTGCCATTTTAAGTATAACACAAAATATTTTAAATTTCAATACGCGAAATTATTAAGTATTATTTAATTATTTTAAACCAACAAGTAAACAAAAAATGGCCACCCCTACCTTTCGGTAGGAGTGGCCGCTAATTCCAGCTATCTACTGAATTATTTTACTGTAAACCGTCAAAAAGATTATCATCAAAAACTAAATCGCGCTCTTGAATATAACCGCTTACGGCATTACTTGTATTGTCATTCCATGATAAGCTATCCCTTTCTATTTCTATACGGTCTTCCTCAGATGTATTATTGTTATCCGGTTGTCCAGAGCCCCAATCAGTAAATGAGAATTCTTCTCCGGTAACCCATTCCCATGCGTTGTCACCATTCACATCTCGGTAACCGCCGATAAAATAGGCGCGCAAGCTTCCATGTGATACTAATTCATTTATAATTTGCTGCTCCTGCTCACTTGTTATGGTTGCCAAATAAGCACCATTATTTTCGGCACTGGATTTAGCGTCAGTCCACGTTTTAGCTGTTTCGTACAGAGCGTAACATTTATTTCCTATGTATATTTCTGCTTTGATATAAGCGTTTGCTCCTGATGCGCCGTGTGCGCCACCGTCTGTACCACTGCCGCCTGAGCCGCCATTACCGCCTAACACGACGACCTTAGAATCCAAACTATTTATTATAGTATTTGATACGGCAATGCCGCCGTCGCCACCGTAACCTCCGTTACCACCATCGCCGTCCGGACCGTATTTTCCGCTACCTCCA
>CAYXAC010000002.1:0-8601 GCA_964463025.1 uncultured Ruminococcus sp. | reverse complement strand
CAGCGCCTCCGTTGCCGCCACGGCCGCCAACAATTGTTATTGACGAGTTTATTACGGTAACCGTTTTAACATAAACAGCCCAGTTGCCGTGGCCGCCATCGCCACCATGGCCACCATTTCTAGGCCATGCTGTTAAAACGTTATCTTTGTTGTTGCCGTGTCCACCGCGACCGCCGTCACCGCCGTTGCCACCGGTAATAATTGCGGTCGTATTACTTATTTGAATAGAATTACCTTGAATAGCATAACCTCCGGAGCCGCCGGTTCCGCCATTACCACCATCAGAATCATCGACATTGTCCGGCGAGCCAACAGCACCGTTTCCACCGTTTCCGCCGTAAACATCAAAGTTTCCGCTTATGTTAACATAGAGATTATTAACAATAATGCCATTTGCACCGCGTTTTCCAGATGAACCTCCACTTATTCCATCGTAACCTTTAGATCCCTTGACAGTCATATTGCCTGTTCCTGAAACAGTAATGTTTTTATCTGTTGCCAAAATAGCGGTTCCTCCGTCACCATTAACGCCCATTTTACCTTCAATATGAACTTCTCCGGTTGCGATAACGGTAATATTCTCGCTACTAATCGCACTAAAATCAAGTGCCGAATGACCCTCGGGAGCATGATATGCAAAGTTCTTAAATTCAACTTCTATATCTCTATCCGCTGTCCAGCCTTCGTCAAATACAATATAAATGCCGTCGAAGTAAGCGTCAATAAGTCTGTTCTGCTGACTTTCTCTGGTCAAATATGCGCCCTCAAATACTACCTTATTTACGTCGTAACCGTTGAATTTAGAATAAATCGTGAATTTTCCGGTAGAGCCGTTGAATATTTCAGCATTACCATCCATATACAGTACGTCTTTAAGGCTTGTGGTAGCTGTTTCGGGCTCCTGAAGTGCGGAAAGATCAAATGTCAGAGTTCCAGTTTCATAATCAAAGTTGAAGAAGTCCTTATACATGCCGTTTATCTTATTGTTAAGAGCGTCGAGCTGCTCATCGCAACGAGCATAGAAGTAATCGTTGAGAGTTTTCTTAACATCGGCATATTCATCACCAAGGAAGTCCCAAACGAAGTAAAGGCTGCCGTCGGGAACGTCTATAAGAACGTAATCGCTCTTAGTCATACTGTCAGCCCAACTTTGAGAAATAGCATCAAAATCGCTAGGTGTAATGGAAGGCGCTGTATGATTTCCACCAACGGTACTAATTTCAAACACCTTTACAATCTCGGAATTTGCGCTAGATATAAAATCTTCAATAGTAAAAGTCGTTTTATAATCAGCATCAGCACCTACTTTGATTCCCTCGAAAACTGATTCGATACCTGCGGTTATGTTAGCCTCTGTAACCAATTTATTATTGTTTTCGAGTGTCTCCTTATTCGCAATCATCTCATAGTGAGCATTGAATTTCGCACCGTATATACCGGCAGTTATAACGTGAGTACCGTATCTGTTTATAAATGCTTCGGGTGACATTTCTCCATTCTGCAAATATTCCGCATCCCTAATAAACTCGTCGGATAGAATTGTATATAGCACCTGGGGATCACTAAAGCCCTCTATGCCTCCCTGATAACCACGATATTCATAGTACGCATCATAGAACACGGCTTGTGTCTGATTGTAGGTTTTCTTCGTATAAGTGTCATTTATTTCAAAAGAATACCCGCAGGTTACCTTAAACAGCTTATCTATACCGATAGATGATTTTTCACTTATTTTAGTGCCAATACTAGTCGTAAGTTTATTAGTGTATTCACTAATACTTTCCGTATAGAAATGTTTATAATCTGCACCCGCCAAAGCAACCTCATCGCCTGCCATCAGTCTATTAAACATATACTGATTAAAGATAGAGATTGTGCCGGTTCCGTAATTTGTGTAAGTATTAGTTAAAAGGTTTACAGTCTTTCCTACGCCCTCGTAATCTGCTATATTTCCATCCGCTACCGAGTAGGTTTCCTGATAATATGCCGAATGAGGCGTAGTGCTTCCTTCGGGCGACATAGCTCTTAGGTAAACGTCAAGTGACGAACACTCCCTGAAGTATTTTTCGAGGCTGAAATTAAGCGAATTAATTGGCTTGAAAACCTCTTGACCGTTATAAACAACTCTTACCTCATAATGATCCGCACCTTCAACAGCGTTCCAGAAAATTACGTAATTATTAAACGAGGTTATCACGGGAGTTTCAAGAGGCTGGTTTATCACTTTTTTACAAATATTGCAAATACCCGTCGAGAGAACAACGTCGTGCTGCTCAACCGGAATGATAACGATTTCCTCGTGCGAGATATCGTTATTGCAAGTACGCTTTTTCTGCCCTTCCTCGGTACAGGTGGATTTTTTAACCACGCTGTATTCTGTCCAATCATGTCCAAGCTTTGTAATAGTTCTATAGTCAATGTGCTCTGAATCGTTGAAGCATTTTCTTTGTTCCTGACCGCTTGTGGTACAGGTCGCTTCTACGCTCACGAACCAATTACCCCAATCGTGACCGAGCTTTTCTACCTCTGTTATAACAGTTTTATCACAGTTGCCGTTAACGCAGCTATAGGTACGGATTCCGGGCTGCGTGCAGGTAGCATGAGTAGTAACCACACCGTTATCGTAGCTGTGTCCGGTTGCGGGGTCTACCGAATATGTGCTATAACTGCAATTTTTGCACGCCTCATATGAATAATAACCATCATTGGTACAAGTAGGAGCCTTTGCTTCATAAGATATAGTATTATGACCGCAAGCGTGAATTTCGATGACCTGAGTATCCTTGCAACTGATATTCGTACAAGTTTGTTTCATCGAACCGGGAGCAGTGCAAGTTGCCTCTTCGATAATTTCACTGTCAATCCAGAAATGCTTGTGAGTTCCGGAATCAAAATAGCCGCAAATATCACAACTTCCGTTGCTCGTAGAGCTATAACGATGTGATGTAGCATCCATCTTTATATAAGTCGAACGGCTACAACGCTGACATACGTCATACGGAATCCAACCGAATTCAGTACAAGTAGGTTCCTTGCCCTCGTAATGAATATCATCGTGACCCAAAGGATCTATAGCCGGCGGAGTAATAACGCTACTCTCGCATCCCGTAACAGTGCATACGTTATAGGAAAGATATCCCGCTTCTGTACAGGTTGCCGGCTTGCCCTCTACTCTTTCCCAGCTATGACCGGTTGCGGCAATGGTTTTCTGCGAGGTGTAATTGCAGCCCTCGCGCGTGCATTCCTCCTTGTCATACGCTCCATCAACGGTACAGGTCGGCTGAATGTCTACATAATACTTGAGGTTGTGACCGAGAGCGGGAATTGCTTTATAAGTCGTATAGTCGCAGCTTCCTCTGATGCATTTTTCATACGGCTCATAGCCGTCCTCAAGACAAGTAGCCGGCTTGCCCTCGTACGAACGAATTTCGTGTCCTGGAGCTACAGCCGTTTCTCTGAATGAATCGCCGCAGGAGCAAAGCCATATTCTCACACCGCCCTCGGTACAGCTATAAGTGCTGTCAGGCGATTCTACCGCCTCATAGGAGTGCGTGTGAATCGTACCTTGGTTTTGCGAATCGTCATTCGAATCGTCTTTGTCATCGTCAGGCTTGACAATACCGTTATTACCCTCTTCCCCATCGGTAGGAGTGATGACAATACTACCGTCTTCACCGGGAGTTATTTCTACACCCGAGCATGAGGTCGACAGAAAAATGCATGTGAGCATTACCATAATACTGCACGCCGCTGTCAAAAGTCTTTTTGCTGTGTTTTTCATTTTTTCTTCCTTTCTTATTTATAGGGTAACAATATTATAGTACAAATATTTACTAAAGTCAATAGTAAATTTATTTACTCGCTATAATAGATATATGCTATCAAATAAATATAGGAAAGAAGTGCTTATGAAGGCTTATATCAAGCGGATACGCGATCTGCGCGAGGATCACGATAAGACGCAGCAGGAAATAGCCGACGTTCTCGGAACGTCGCAGACTATGTACGCACGGTACGAGCGTGGGGCAAATGAATTGCCCATTCATCACCTCGTCACGCTTTGCAAATATTACAAGGTAAGCGCGGACTACATTCTCGGACTAAACGATAATCACTAAAATACATGAAAAAAGAGAGAACTTTCGTTCTCTCTTTTTTGTTTTTCGTTCAAAAATCGCCAAAATTGACAATTATAATTTACATTTTGCTGCTGTTTTCACCAAAATACAATGTTGCCGCTTGCATCGTAGTGCCAATAAATAACGCTTGTCTGCGGATCGGTTGCGCTATAACAGTAGAGCAATGCGCTCGTAAGCGCGGTGTTGCCATTCTCTACCTGGATAGCACGGAAAGCAACATTATCAAGCATATAATAAACGCTTGCAAGAGAGGCGCAGCCTGCGAATGCATTTTCGCCTATCAGCTCAACCGAGCTGCCAACAACAATCCACTTTATGCTATACGCATTGTAGAACGCTTCGCTGCCAATAGTCTTTACGCCCTCGCCGAGCTTAACGCTCTCGATAAGGCGGCATTCCTTGAATGCACCGTTGCCGATTTCGGTCACTCTGTCAGGAAGCACAAGCTCCTCAAGGCTCGCACAGGCGCTGAATGCCTCGTCACCAACGGTTATATCTGCACCGTCCAGAATTTTAAGCGAAGACAGAAGACCACAGCTCTCGAAGGCTCCTTTGCCTATGCTCTGCACACCTGCGCCAATAGTCACGCTCGTAAGCGCCTTGCAGTTGTTGAATGCATAGTTGCCTATGCTTGCAACGGTGTCGGGAATGACTATACTTTCAATATGCGAGAGCGCAAATGCATAATCCGCAATAGCGGTAACGCTTGCGGGGATCTCGAACGTTGCGTTATCAATAGCCGCAGGATAGCGAACGAGAGTTGACTCGTCGGCGGTATACAGAATACCACCGTGTGCTACGTATGCCGTGTTCTCGTATGCAACGGTAATATTCTTGAGCGATATACAGCCGTCTAATGCGCTGGGCGCAATCTCGGTCACCGCGTTACCGATAGTGAGGCTCTCAAGCGACATACATTCGGCAAACAAACTGCCGGGAATTGAGGTTATACCGTTACCAAGCGTTGCGCTCGTAAGCTTGGTACAACCGAAGAATGCAAGATTGCCAAGCTCGGTTACGCTGTTGGGAATGGTAACACTCATAAGAGCCTGACAGCCGTAGAAGGCGTTCCAACCAATAGAGGTAATGCCCTCGGGAAGCTCTACGGTCACAAGAGATGCACAATTCTGGAATGCGCCCTCCTTGATAACCGCGTTTGCGCCATCGGAAATAACTAAATTGGTAAGAGAGGTGCCGGTAAAGGCATACTTTCCAATCGACTGAATGGACGCAGGAATTTTAGGCTCTGCAGGCCCTGTTCCCTCGGACATAACAGAAATGCCGAGAAGCGATTCGCAATATGCAAATGCGTAATCACCTATAAATTCGATAATTGCGCTGTTCTCAAACTCAATGGAATTCAAGTACTTGCAGTTATCCGCTGCATAAGACTGTATCGAAGTAACAGTACCGGGAATAGTAAGCGTTGTGTTAGAGCTCTTGTCGCTGGGCGAGTTCTTGGGATAAATGTAGCCCTCGGGACAGCAAAGCAGAGTAACCTTATTGCCGCTATCGTCTTTGCCGTAAAGGACGCCGTTAACGGATGCATATACTTCGTTTGCCTCATCAACGCTAATCTTTCTGAGCGTCTGACAGCCATTGAAGGCGGAATCGCTGATATAAATCACATTCGCGGGAATCTTAATCTCCGCCAATGCGGTAGATGCAAATGCACGCTTGCCGATTTCGGTTACCGTTTCGGACAAGGTTGCGCTGCTAAGCTTCGTACAGCCTGCAAACGCCTCCTCTGCGATAGAGATAGCTCCGTAAGGAAGCACGATGCCGTTAAGATTCGAGCAATCCGCAAATGCAGAAGCTCCGATAGACTTAAGTCCCTCGGGTATATCAACGCTGCTAAGAGCCGTACATCCCAAGAAGCTCTCTGCTTCAATAAAGGTTACGCCATCCGGGATATCAACACTTACGAGCTTAGTGCAATTCTTGAACGCTCCCACGCCTATGTAGCTAACCGAATTGCCGAGAGAAGCACTCGCAAGCTGCGCGCAATCGGTGAAGGCGTTAGCGCCGATAAACTCAACGGTGTAAGGAATAACAAGTGATTTAATTCTCTCGCCAAGGAATGCGCCGCCTGCAATCGCCTTGACGGGCTTGCCCTCATACTCCGTGGGAATAACGAGGTCGGTACCGCTGAAGTAACCCATACCGGTAACGGTATAATAGGTGCGGTCGGAGCTGAGCGTCATAGCAAGACCTTCGCTCTCAGAAAGCTCGCCCTGGATTGTCCAAACGGTGGGCTTGCCGGAAACGTAACGCCAGTGGTTGCCAAGCTCCATTGGCGCGCTCGCGGAATAATAGTAGCGTATTGCCGAGTTGTAGTTAACCGAGTCCTGCTTGCCCTCAACGAGAGGAGTGAGTGCACTCTTAAGCGCCTCCCAATCTTCAGCGGATGCAATATTGTAGTAAATCACTTTGAGCGCGGGACAGTCAACGATAACGTTTTCGTCAATAAGCTTCAAGGTATCGGGAAGCACGATTGCCTCAAGTGCGGGACAATGAGAAATCGCAGCCGTGAAAATCTTCGTTGCCTTCTTGAAATCAACAATTTTAAGAGCCGAGCAATAGGAGAATGCATCGCTACTCACGTACTTAATACTTGAGGAGAAGGTAACGCTCTCAAGCACGCTGTTGTTCGCAAACGCGCCACCTGCAATAAGATAGGTATTGCTCTTCGCCTCAACAGACTTGAGAGTATCCTTCGCGCTATCGCTGAGCGAAACGAGCGCGTAATACTGATTGGAAGAAGTGCCAAGATAATTAACACCGCTGGAGGTGTTGTACTTGAGATTCGCGCAGTCGTCGAACGCGCCGATGCCGATATTCTCAATCTTATTGGTGAGCTGTATAGTTGTAAGATTAAGCGAGCCGCTGAATGCGTATGCTCCTATTTTTTCAACCATAGTGGCAACCTCGTACTTCGTGCCACTCTTAGCGTTGGGATATTTAATAAGAGTTTTCTTATCCTTGTTAAAAAGAATGCCCGAGCTTGCAGCGTAGCTCTGGTTATTCGAATTTACCGTGAAGCTCGAAAGACTTACGCAACCGTCAAAGGCGGTCGGAGCTATGCTCGTAACGCTGGACGTAATGTTAAGAGCTGTAAGAGAAGAGCAGCCGCTGAATGCGTAGTCCTCAATAGTAACGAGGCTGGCGGAGAGAGAAATACTCTCGAGCGCAGCTGCGCCAAGGAATGCGTTAGAAGCGATAATCTCGGTGCCCGATGCAACCGAGAAGGACCTGTCGGTCTTTGCGGGAGCATAGCGCACCAAGGTCTGAGCCTCGCCCTTAGTATAAAGGTTGCCGTCAACCGATTTATAGCCGGAGTTGTCAGCGCTTACGTTGATGCTCGACAGCTTCGCGCAATGGTTAAATGCATTAGATGCAATCTCCGAAACGTCGGCGGGAATATCTATACTCTCAATAGGCATACCCGAGAAGGCAAAATCGCCAATCTTACCAAGAGCAGGGCTGAGAGTCAACGTCGTGATTCTTGCATTATTAAATGCGTATGCACCAATCTCGATAACGTCATCGGGAACGGTAAACTCGCTCTCACCCTTGCCGATAGCGTACTGTACGAGCACTGCACCGTCGGCGGTGTAAAGGCTGCCGTCGATTGACTTGAACGCCTCGCTCTCTGACGACACCTCAATGCTCACAAGAGATGAACAGCCTGCAAGAGCGCGCTCGCCTATATTATCAACCGACGAGGGAATCTCCACTGCAGTTATCTTGCCGTTTCCGTAAAACGCACCGTCAGAAATAGCCTTGACCGGCTTGCCGTTTACCTCCGTAGGAATAACTACTTTGTTAGCACTGCTGCCCACAACACCGATAACGGTGTAATACTCGACAGCATTCTCGTCGGCGTAATCGTCTTTGACAAGCTGATAAACAAGCTCTCCCACGATAACCTCGGGAACCTGCTCGACGTAAGGCGGCTGAGTCGAAGGAATCTTATCCTCTTCCCCGTTCTTGCAAGAAAACATAAGCGCAGTCGAAGAAAGCAACAAAGCTGCTCCAAGGATTGCAACTATAATCTTTTTGAGCGTTTTTTTCATTTTGTCCTCCTCGGTGAGTGGATTTAATAGGAATTGCCCGAAATCACGGGCAAAATTGAATACTAAAGTTATTATAATACAAAAATAAAATAAAGTCAATAGTTATTTTTGCGCATTATAAATATTAAATCTCTCGCGGTCGGTAGGTTTGAGGCAGAAAGCATCGGCTGACGAGTGATAATCGTACACGGGTACGATGAGCGAGGAAACGACGCTAGCAAACAAAAACTCAAATTCAAATCAAAGAAAACCATAGGTTTTCAACCATATCATTTTGAGATAATGCAAAAGGTAGAGGATCTGTTGATACCTCTACCTTTTTGTTTGCGGTCCCTTTCGAAATTATCCCAGGCTCAGGATACGCCCGATGGGAATAGCTTTCAGCG
>CAYXAC010000001.1:0-27264 GCA_964463025.1 uncultured Ruminococcus sp. | reverse complement strand
GACGAGATTAACATAAAATATATACTTGATTTGCGTGATTTCCCCGACTCGCCCTTTGCAGACAAGGTGGTGCATGACTTCGATATTATTGCGAACGACCCCGAGGTCGACTGCGTAATCGAGGTTATGGGCGGCTCGCACCCTGCGTACGAGTACACTATTGCGGCTCTTAAGGCGGGCAAGAGCGTTATTACCTCTAACAAGGAGGTTGTCGCAAACTACGGTGACGAGTTCCTTGCCGAAGCCGAGGGGGCAGGCGTTTCCTATCGCTTTGAGGCGGCTGTCGGCGGCGGTATTCCAGTCATTTCGCCTATGATAAGCTGTATCGGACAGAATAAGATCACCGAGGTGCGCGGAATTCTCAACGGCACTACCAACTATATTCTCACCAAGATGTTCTCCTTTGGCGCAGGCTTTGAGGAGTCCCTGAAGGACGCGCAGGAGCGCGGATATGCGGAGAGGAATCCCGATGCCGATATTCTCGGCACAGACGCTTGCAGGAAGATTGCTATTCTCTCCTCGCTTGCAAACGGCAGACTCGTTCCTACGGGCGAGATACACACCGAAGGCATCACGGGTATACGCAAGGCGGACGTCGTAGTGGCGGAGAAGCTCGGTATGAGCATCAAGCTCCTCGGCAGAAGTATTATGTCGAGCGAGGGCACTTACATTATGGTTGCGCCCTTTATGATTGGCAAGAAATCGCCTCTTGCGAGCGTTTCGGGCGTTTACAACGCGGTTGAGGTGCTTGGCAAGCCGATCGGCAGCGTTATGTTCTACGGCCCCGGTGCGGGGGCAGGCGCGACTGCCTCGGCGGTTGTCAGCGACCTTATGCAGATTATGTGCTCTGGCAGAAAATGCGCGCAGCCCACTATGGTCAAGAGCCTTGAGGGCGTATGTGATTTCGCTGAATTCGAGTCACAGCAGTATATCGCAGTTTCAGGCGCTGACGCAGCGAAGGTTAACGCGGTGTTCGGCAAGGTACAGATAATCTCGGAGGGCGAGGAAATTGCCTTTATCACGCAGAGAATGCGTGAGGGCGAGGTAGCAGACAAGCTCGCAGACTTTAACGTAAAATCGAGAATAAGACTTATATAAATGTAAAAGGACACGGTGCAACCGTGTCCTTTTTATTCGAAATTAGGAATTCGGAATTCGAAATGAAATAGTCCGTAGGGGAACGGCGTAGTGAATTTCCAATTAACATTCCTATAGGTAAGACAATTCCTTGATTCGCCCTGCCCTTTTCACTATTGCCGAGAGAGTTATCAGCGACATCAAGACGAGGATAATGTCGGTGGCGGAAATCAAAAGGCTCGAGGGAAGGTGCGCGGAAAGTAGGAGAAAGAGCGCAAATACAGGTGGGAAAATCAGTTTGGCAACAGGAAAATAAAGAGATACGCATTCGCTGCCGTAGGAGTACCAGCAGATTATCGTGGAATAAGCGAAGGCAAATATCAGAATCATGAGAATGTAACCCCAAAAATTGCCGAGAGAATCCGTAAATGCAGCGGTGACGAGTGACATCGGTGTGGCAAAGGCAGAGATATCGTCGACGGATAACAAAATCACGAATGCCGTTAGCATACAGAGCAGCGTGGTGTCGAAGAACACCTCACACATACCGAAAAGTCCCGCTACGTGTGGTGTGCGCCCGAGGGAGCGCGAATGTCCGAGAGCCGAGGTGCCGACTCCCGCCTCGTTTGAGAGAATTCCTCTTGCGAAGCCCTCCTTAATCGCTATAAGCGACACCGAGGAAAAAGCGCCGCCTATGACGGATTCTGCAGAAAACGCGGAATTAAATATTCTGAAAATCGCCGACGGAATTTTATGAAAATTCAGGAAAATCACACAAAATGACATAAATATGTAAATAATCGTTGTCAAAGGAATGATAATTTCGGTAATATTCTCGACTCCTTTATTGTTTCCCATGACACAGGGAAAGAGTAAAATTATAAGTATAAACGCCGTGCAAAAGGGAGAGATACCGAGTGTCTTGCTTGCCACGTCGACAACCGCTGCGCTCTGCATCGCCGAACCCATAAAGAGTGCGAGCAAAACAGTCAGAAGTGCGTATATCGGTGAGATAAGCCGTGACGCCCTCGGGAATATATTTTTCAGCGCACCTGCCATTCCGCCCTTCCCCTCTGTGTCAAAGACGAGCAGGGTTTCGGAATACTTGATTATCATAGCAAATACCGAAGACAGAAACAACCAAAACACGCTTCCCTCTCCGCCTATCATAATCCCTGCCGCGACACCGAATATGTTGCCGACTCCGAGCGTGCCTGCCAGGGCAAGAAAGAGCGAGCGCCTTGCGGCTCTTTCCCTCGCGGCATAAAGGAATTCGCGCACCGTTCTTACCGGGTGAGCGAGAAAGAAAAATTTGAGCTTAAAGAGTAGCAGCGTGCCGACTGCCGTGACCATAAGGGGTATCAAAAACGATATTTGCATACAAAAAATCCTCCGCTATAATCTATGCGGAGGATTTTCTCAACTTGTATTATTTTAACAAAAAGGTGCTGACGAGCTTCCAGATAATGAAGCCGACGAAGCCTATGCCGACGCCAATGAGAACGTAATTGAAGAATTTGTCAAACGCCTTTGCCTTCTCCTCGTCGATTCTGTCCTTCTCCTTGTCCTCCTCGGTCTCAGCAAGCTCCTCGGGAATCTCATCGAAGCCGCCTTCGTCTGCCTCGTCGAGCGAAAAATCGTAGGTTCCCTCTCTTATCTTCAAAGCTCGCTCGTGAGCAATAGCCATGAGACCCGTAACCGTCACGTAGGTCTGATGATCGGGGTCCGAAACGAGCATTTTCTTGCCAATTCTGTCCATCGCGGCGGCAATCTTCGGCTCCTCGCGACCAAGGCTCGCCTCGTCGAGATCGCAGGAGCATTCGTCGCAGATATATCTCGGGTAGCCGAAGCCGCCCATCGTGAGAATAGCAGGCTCCTCGCTCTCAATTACTGCGTTGCATATCGAGCATTTGCTAATCTCGTCCTCGGTATCTGCCGACTCTGCCGTCTGACCGAGAGCCTCGCCCAGAATTTTTTTGCTTATATCTTCGCTCATTTTATTACTCCTTATCTGCCTTCTTTTCGATTTCGCCTCTTATCGAAGCTCGGAAATACTTGATATATTCCTCACGCAGAGCCTGTCGCTCTGCCGTTTCTTCCTCGGTCAACTCACGCTCCTTGGCTATCCTGCCAAGCTCGTTGATTCTGTCTATCTTTGCTTTTTCCATATCATTTACCTCCGTAAAGCTTCGCAAGACCGCCCGTCGAGGTTTCGCGGTAGTGGTGCGAGAGGTCCTTGCCTGTTTCGTACATCGTCTTGATAACCATATCGAGCGAAATCTTTCGCGAGCCGGAGAGGAAATTGGCAAGATTGACCGCGTTTATCGCACGCATAGCGGCAACCGCATTGCGTTCAATGCAGGGGATCTGCACAAGGCCACAAATGGGGTCGCAGGTCAGGCCGAGGTGATGCTCAAAGGCTATCTCCGAGGCGTATTCTATCTGGTCAATGCCCATCTCAAAAAGCTCACCGAGCGCGGCAGATGCCATCGAGCAAGCTGTGCCTATCTCCGCTTGACAGCCGCATTCAGCGCCACTGATAGAGGCGTTTGTCTTGGTCAGAGTGCCGATAAGACCTGCGACCGCAAGAGCTCTGATAATTTGCTCGTCGGAAAATCTGTGCTTTTCCTGCATATACCGAAGCACCGAAGGAAGCACCGCACACGCTCCGCAGGTGGGCGCGGTAACGATAGTGCCGTTGTCGGCATTCTGCTCGCTGACAGCGTAGGCGTAGGCGCAGACGATTCTGTTCTCTCTCGTCACCTCGCGCTCGTCGATATGGCGCTTGTTGTAGAGCTGCTGTGCCTTTCTCTCAACCTCGAGACCGCCGGGGAGAATACCCGAGGTCGTAAGTCCCTCATGGATTGCGTTCTGCATTACTCCCCATACCTCGAAGAGAAACTCGCGGATTCCCTCGCCCTCGCGCATAAAGACGTAATCGGACAGACGAATCTCGTGCGCCATACAGTATTCGGCAATAGCGGTAAAGCTCGACTCGGGATAAACGTTCGAGGCACCCTCGTCATCTCTGCCCTCTATCTCAATATCTCCGCCACCGACGCTCATAACGCGCATTTTGTCGGTGCGCTCACCGCCGACTACCGAATAAATATCCATAGTATTCTCGTGCGGAAGGTCGCGATCGGTGGTATTAAATATAATTTCAACAGGCTTGCCTGCCGTCATCTCAATAGCCTTGTCGGTGCCGTGCCCCTTGCCCGTGTCGGCAAGCGAGCCGAAAAGCACGACGCAGTAGCTCTCGGCGTCGGGATGCTCGCACGCGTAGATGCTCATAGCCTTGGCAGGTCCCATAGTGTGCGACGACGACGGTCCTTTGCCTATCTTGTATATATCTCTTATGGATTTCATAGAATTCTCCTAAAGATTCGTTTTCTATATTTTAACATATAAATATAAAATATGCAAGTGGGACTTGGATTTTATTTTAGGATAAAAATCTATTCGGTATTTTCCGGGATATATAGTACGCAAGATAGAGCTTAATTAGATCGGGAATCAGGAATGGAACAACGCAGGATAGAAGCACTGCACCGAGCGTTTTTTCGCCACCCGCGTAAATAAATACAAACCAGAGTGTGCCAAATAGGTAAATTACGAATAATGCAAGAAGCGAATTCAGTATTTTGAAGCTCGGCTTTTTGGGCAGAATACTATCGAGCAGCCACCATAGGAGTGATGCGAGGAGCATACCGAGAATATATCCGCCCGTAGCGTCAAAGAGCCTTGATATTCCACCCGAGAAGCCCGAAAAGACGGGGAGTCCAAGCGCTCCAAGTGCTATATATATGAAAACTGCGATACTTCCGTTTCTGCCGCCGAGTATAAAGAGGGCGGAGAACACAACGAGCGTCTGCATAGTTATCGGCACGGGGAGTGGGATATAAATGAATGCGCTGACGCACATCAGCGCTGCGAAAAACGCTACTTTAGTCAGGTCGCGCGTAAATTCCTTTTTCATAATTCCCTCCTTTCGTAGTCCTAATGTATTCTACCATTATGGGCAAAGTTTGTCAAGTTTTTCTAGTATTCTAATAAAAGAACCCATCTCAAAAGCGAGATAGGCTCTTCTAAGTTAAATATAATTTTTATTGCGCGAACTCTGCATACCAATCAACAGTCGTGCCGTCAGCGGAAATTACGCATTTCCAGTTGACGATGTCCTTACCTGTTGCCGTCTCGGCAGCAGCCTCGATTTCAGCGCGCTGCTCGGGAGAAACACTTTCACCGTGATTAAAGTCAAGGCTGAAGGTTTCGCCAACCTGAACAGCCGCACCGCTGTTATCATAGTACCAGAATCTTACGGTGTAGTATACCGTAAGCGCTGTTGCCTTTGCGGTAAAGCCGGAGTCCTCGGTTACGGTTACAGTAGAGGTATCAACCTCGATTCCATCGGCGTCGAGCCAGCTGATCGTGTGATTTGCTACCGCGTAATCAGGGAAGGATACTCTGCCCTCGGCATCGGCATAGCGAACGTCAATAACGGTCTCACCGTCTGCTGCGTAGAACGCAACCTTGATCTTAGTGTCGGCGTTGCCTGCAAAATCACGGTTGATAACTATCGTAACGTAATCGCTCACACCGTTTGAGCCGCTAGCCTTGATAACGGCATATCCTGCCGTCTGCTTCGCTGTGAAGGTGCTGCCCTCAAGTACGTATTCGTCACCAAGATTGGTTTCATCAACAGACCATGTGATTTCTGCATCAGAGGGAGTTGCCTCGGAGGTAAAGGTTATACTGCCGCCAAGAGGAAGCTCTATGTTTTCTTCTCCGTTTATGGAAAGTGTCGGATCGTTACTCTTTTTAACAAAGCAAGAGGTAAGCAATACCAGCGTCATAGCTAAAACGAGAAGCGCTATTAAAAGTCTTTTGTTTCTATTCATTTTGCATTCTCCTTATCGTATTTTGACCGCGACGATTTTAATCTCGGTTGTTTCGGTTATATCCTCAAGAATGATGACGTTATCCGAGCAGTAGAAGGCCATTCCGTTTACCGTCACCGCTGCCTTACAACCTGCGTCGGTTTTGAATCTTACGGTTACGCTTCCGCTTTCCTCAACAGTAACGGTCGCCGTGTCGGCGGTTATACCTTCGTCGCAAACTACGTTTACCTCGCGAAGCGCTACGGTAATTACGTTTACTGTCACGTCAGCTTTCATTCCGTTAAGATACAGCACACCGTCAACAAGCTCTCTTTGCTCACCGTTAACGGTAACAGAGCTTACTGCCGTCGATTCGGGCAGATCGCCAAGATCAATGGCAATAGGCGTGTAGTAGCGGTATTCACCGCCCTGGGCGGAAACACCGTTTATCTTTACACTCGTCATACCGATTACGTTAAGGTTAAAGGTAGGCTGATTAAGTGCATCGGTAGCCGAGCCCTTGGTAACGGAAAGATAAGGACGAGCAAGCTCACCGTTTACCAGAAGATTACTTTCTTTTGACGCAAAGGATACAGGCTTGCCGTTGCTATTGTCTATCGCGGAATTAACTACCGCGAAGGTTACGCTTTCCATACCGCTGAGCTTTGCCGCAAGAACGAATGACGAAACGTCTATTTTGGTCCACGTCTTGTTCTTGAAATCTGCCTGCTCTATCACGGTAATCTCTGTTCCCATAGAGGCTACGGTCAAACCTAGGTCGTCGGTGGTTATAATACTGCTCATACCAAGCGAATTCCAGGTAGATGCCCTCTCGTCAAGTGCAAGACCTGTAAAGGCATATACGGTCAGCTTATAACCGCCAAAGGTGCCGTCAAGGCTGTTGTAAAGGTTAAGATTTACCGAAGAAAAATCGGTAACGTGAGTCAGGTCAAAGCCAAAGAGCGCTACGCGGCCGCCCGAACTGGATCTTTTAACAAGAATAGCCTGATCGGCTCCGTAAGCTGTGTCGGGATCGCCCGAGGTCACGTAGGTGTCTGCTGTGGGATAAAACTTGAGTGTTTCGTCGTTTATCTCGTCTTTTGTAAACAGAACTTTACAAATAAGGTCGGATTTTATCTTTGAATAAGGAATAGATAGCTTGTATCCAGGTACGTCAGGTGACTCGTCGCCGAGGGTAACCGAGTCAATTACGTAGCCCGCTGCGGGAATAACTGTGAGTTCAAGATTCCCACTCACAGTCCACTCGGACTCCCATTTCGTAACCGATGTGCTGCTCTCGTCGCTGCCGATCCAGGCTGCGCCCTCACCGACAACCGAGAGAGAGAAGGTATACTGATCTTCCGCAGGCTTGAAGGTTACGGTCAGGGTCTGCGACTCGGTGGGTGTAAGGGTAAGTGTGCCGCCCGATACCGACGAGGTATAGTCGATGCCGTTTACAAGAACGCTTTCGATCTCGTAATGCTCGTCGGGGGTTATCTCGTACGTAACGCTCTCGCCCTCGGTCACCATACTCTTGCTCGCTTTAACGCTGCCGTTCTCCGTAGGGGAAAGGGTAATCTCGTAAAAGGCGGCATCATTTGAGATGAATGAAACCTTGAGATTAAGTGCCTCTTGCACGTTGGTTACTTCATAAATATACTCACCGTTTTCGTTCGCTGTAAGCTCGGGAAGAATGTCGGTGCCGTTAAGAAGTGCCGAGAAAATCGCGTAATTCTCATTCGGCTTTACGGTGAAGCTGACGTTTTCGCCAACAAGTACGGAATCAGCACTTGAAGTAACGCTTCCGCCCGCGCCTGCCTCGGTGGTAACCGCAAAGGATCTGTTCACCTCAAGGTAGGGTGCAAAGCCGTTACCTGCGGCAGCGCCCTCCCTACTGCATACGTACATCGAAACTCCGTAATAGGCAAGCGAAATAAGACTCTCGCCGGTGTCTGCATCCGTGTAAGCGTAGGTTGCCAACACCTGCGGATCAAGAGATATGATAAGCGTGCGAGTCTTCTCGTCATAATCGGTCGACTTGACGGTGACTGCGTTGCTACTCGAGAAGCTCACGCCCGTCTTGTCACTCCAGGTTACTGCGTTCTCGTCCCACGAGTTCTCCTCGGGGGGCAATGCTCTGACGCTGAAGCCCGAAAAATCAGTAACCGCACTCGATGCGTCTACGTTAAGAAATAGCTCGACGCTCGATACAGTAGCTATATTCTCGTATCCTGTAATAGAAAACTGCAAATAAGAACGAACCGAACCGGAGGCGGTATGCGATCTCACGGTCAGGTCGCCACCCGTAGGAGTGGTCTTCTGGCTAGAGGTGAGTGAGCTGATATAGCAATCCTGCGCCGCAGAATACTTATATTCGGTCACACTCTGCCCCTCTGCCGCGAGGACAGTCAGGGAAAACGAAAGGCAGATACAAAGACATACAATCAGCGAAACTGTGTATATTAAATATTTTTTCATAGCTTATGTTTCCCTCCTCGTTATTTAATCTTAACACTCTCGGCAGTAACCGAAAGGTCCTGAAGCGGTTTCAGAGTGAGAGTGTTGTCACTAATCTCAACGATTTGTCCGTTGACCTTGACTACGAGCTTATATCCCGGTGCAACGTAGAAGCTGACGCTTGCGTCATCGCCCTTGCCAAGAAGTGCGCTCTCAAGAGAAGCACGGCAGTTGTCGTCTGTCGTCACGGTAAGCGAGTACATTTTCACAAATGATACGACTATCTTGGTATTCTCGTCTGCGCCAAACAGACAAAGCTTGCCGTCGTATACCTTACGCTCCTTGCCGTCTACCGTCACCTGTGCAACGTAGCCCTCGTTTGCCTCAATATCAAGCACCGACGCGCCAGCCTCGATTACGTTCTCGTATCCTGTAACGCTGCCGTTCTGAGTGCCGGTCACAGAAACATCGAGGTCTATTCTCCTTGTTCCCTGCGAGGTTTCAAGGCTCTCGGTAGTGAGCTTGGGCTTTAAGGATACACCGTTCAACGCCGCCGTTCCGTGAGTCGAAACGAAGCGTGCTATAGGTGCGGCAGAGGTGTAGCTGCTGTCAACGAGTGCCAGCGAGAAGCTGGTGAAGCCGGACATCTTGAGCATACGAACGTAAGAGGTTATGTCCACGGTGTACCAGGTGGCTGCCGCATTCACCGCGAACGAGCCTATCTTCTGCGCACCGCCGGAAATTCCGAAGCTGCTGTCCGCATAACCAAGACCGCTAAACGCAGGCTGACTGCTCCAGGAAATACTGCCGGACGACCAATCGGTATTGGTGGTGGCGTAAACGTCTACCGGCATCGTAGCACTGCCGAACTCAACGAGCTGATAGCAGTATATTTCAAATGCCACACTCTTGCCTGTGAAATCATAGCCGTCTATATCAAACTGAAGCCATATAATACGGTCGGCTGAGTTGTTATTCTCACCCGAGGGTGCTTTGGTGCAAAGATAGAGAGGATTTACATTAGTGCTATCCGTCGAGACGGTGGCGTTCGTTTCCACACCCGAAAGATTGCCGTAACGAACGGTTGCCGAATCCGACGCAATAATAACCGATGTGTCTATCGAGAAATAAACAGACAGTACGGTGTCGGCTACTATATTTTCCACTATAACCTCGTTGCCCGAAAGCTTCGCGCTTACACCGAGCAGAGCCGTGTCTACCTCGACTCTCAAGGGCATGTAGCCGGGTTCGGGAGAAAGCTGGATTATAGCCGACGAGCCGGTGAGAACCGATATACTCGACTCGCTCGCCTCGCCCTCACCGTAAGTGTTCACGCTAACGGTGTTCACCGTGACGGGAGTATCGATATAGGAGCAAGCAAGGTAGGGAGCATTGCTTCCGCTTTCGTAAGAGGCGATTGTAGCACGTCTTGACTCTGCCGGTGAGTCCATACCCTCAAGGAAGAACGTAACCGTGGGAATGCCACTCTGTTGTACCTGATAGACATAATTTGATACGTCGATGGAGTAATTCCCCTTGCCGGTTATGTAAACCGTGCCGATGTAGGTTTTATTGCTGGTATCCGGAGTGTTCTTCCAGATTATCTCATCAGCGAACCAATAGTTGTCCGAAAGACCGTACACAGCAACCGCAAGAGGCTCAGCCGCAGTTGCTCTCGTCACGTCGGTGACGGTAAAGTTAAGAACCGTACTATAAGGATAAGCACCTTCGCTGCCAAGAACGGTATCAAATCTCATAAAGGTCTTACGAATGTAAGAGCTGCTGTTACTGTCAAATACGTATAGCGAATTTGACTTATGCAGACTTGCGTTCTTGCCATAGGGGTTGGAATTGATATACAAATCGGCATTGGGATATATTTTCTCGGGAGTGGAGATAGGAAGATTATTATCCGAATCCTCTCTGTCAGTACGCTCAGGAGGCTGGGTATATCCGTTGTCTGCCTCAATTTTTTCTGCAAGTCTTGCGGCAAAGAATTCGCTAATCAGACCCGTGGTGAACTCGTAGGTATCGTCATAGCCCGAGAGCGAATGCTCTGCTCCCTCTACGGGATTCCAGGAGGCAGTAATTCCCGCAGCTACCATCGCGTTGTAGGCGTTAAGGCTATGGTTATAATCCATAGTAGTGTCGCCAGTGCCGTGAATGAAGATGGTCGGGAATCTGTCGTCCTGCGAGAAATCGCTATCGTAGCAGCCTGCAAAAACGTCACGCGGACCACCCCACAAATCAGCAACCGCTACGATGCCCGACTTGTCAAAGCCTCTCGAGTCCTCGGCAAAGGCGTAGCACATCGTGGTAGCACCGCCTGCGCTTCCGCCCGCAACGAAGATGTAATCGGGGTTGAAGCCGTATACCGATGCCTGCTCTCTCAGCCACAGGAGTGCGGTGTTCGCATCCTCTGCGGCATCCATAAGCGCGGGAGCAGACGATGCCTTGTCGGGCATATCGCCTCCGTCACGCGTTCTGTAATTTATAGATGCAACGACGTAGCCCTTGCTTGCCATAAGCTTGCTGATTTTGACAGCGTAGCTCTGCTCCTTGGTGGAGTCGGTGCGCAAGCCGCCGCCGTGAATCATAAGAAGAAGCGGTCTGTTGCGATTCTCGCAGTCGAGTGCGGAATAAATATCAAGGGTGAGCGTTTTTGTGCCACCCTTATAGGTGGTAGCTGTGCCGTAAACGATATCCTGAAGAATTTCTATATCGGAATAAGCGTATTCCTTCAGGTCATCTGCCGAAAGCTCGTAATCCACAGAGGGCGCACTGTTTCCGCTGCCGCAGTAGAAGCCGATTGAAGCGGAATATGCGTTGCCGAAGAAGTCCCCTGCTGCTCCAACACTCAAGCCTGCGTTAAGAGCAGGCGAGGAGGAAGAGAGCTGTGCGAAAACGGCATTCTCAATGCCTGCTCTCGCAGACACGCTCTTGCCAAATTCACCAGAGAACATAGGGTCTGTGTAAAGTCCGGATGCGTTGGCGCTCTTAAAGGAATCAAGACCGTCAATATTCGCACCGCTTGCATTATAAACAAGATTGCTCTTGATTTCGGCAGCGCCCGAAAGAGTAACTTTAGCCGTTGCCGAATTGTTATAAATAAGGTTGTTAATATAGCTTCCGCCGTCTACGTCGAGAAGAGTCACAGAGTAGCCCCGTGGAGAGATAATAGTATTGTTATATACCTCTAAATCTGCGCCGGAGTCGGATATGATCGTTCCGAGGTCGTAGAGCGAAAGGTTGTAGCAGAGTGTCGCGTCAGAATCGCTATGCGCCGCAAAGAAACCGCCCGAGTTATCGTGGCTGTAGTTGTACTGCCATACAGTGTCAAGGCTCATCTCACCTGCGTAGAATGCAGTGCTCTCCGAGCTGTTAAGATAGCTCTCGTTGCGCTCTATCACCGTACCGTCGACGTATTCGGTAACGAAGCTCGCGGACTCGGTAATCCCGAAGGCAACGTTGTTATCAACAGTACCTCCGTACATGCCGCAGGCAAGAATCGCACCGCCCGAATAGGAGATGCGGTTGCCCGAAATCTTAACGTTAGTATGTGACGAGGATGCGCTCGGTGTGCCGGGCGAGTCCTGCCCAACGCTGATACCAACACCGTAAATATCGGTAAGGTAGCAGTCGGAAATTACGAGCGAATCGAATCTCGCGCCCTCTGCCGAGGAGGCTGCAATGCCTGCCACGCCGCGAATATCGTGTACGTACAGACCGCTTAACGTAATACCGCTGTAAACACCGTCTGATGCACCGTAAACGTACACACCGCGACGGTCTGCCGTGTAGGTAGCGGTATCGCAAATCTGAATATCCGAAACGGTAAGCCAATTACAGTTTTCGATATAGAGCACGCCATCACCAATGGTGTCGCGGCCGTCAATGCGGGGCAATCTGCCCTCGCCGTAAGAGGTAACCGTTATGGGAGCGCCCTCGCTGCCGTTGATTCCGACAAGGCGAAGAGGTCCTGCGAAAACACTTCCCTTTTTCAGATAAATTGTGTCACCCGGCTCTAAATCAAGCTCGGAAATAGCATCAAGGCTATTATAGGGCGAGGCTTTTGTTCCGTTGCCGTTTGCTTTTGCCTCTGAATCAAAGTAGTAGGTCGCTCCCGATGAAGCTGCAACGCTGACAATAGCAAAGGACAAGAGCAAAGCCGCAAGCAAAGCTACTCCGCAAATTGCGGAAATGAAGCCCTTGCTTCTAAAAAAAAGCTTTGTCATATTTCTCTCCTTTTATATTAAATTACTTAGATACCTCGTAGGTATCAGCAGCAGGAGGATTGTAGGTGTGGCTACGATTCTGGTACATCTTAAGCGATGCGGTGCAGTTAAGCATGTTGTAGAGTGCTATAATACCGCTGGGCTCGGAGGTAGTGTCACCAAGGCCTGCGCCCGAAATGCTGACCTCAACGCCCTCGCCGATAAGTGTCGCGAGCGAGCAGCAGTCGTAGTACATAAGTGCATCGGTATACTCGGGATTCCAACCGTCGAAGCGGCCGATGTTCTCGCCACCGATGTCGCAGAACCAAGTAAGAGCGATGCTCGCCTTGGTTACGTCCTTGTCGAGCGCGGTAATCGCAAGCGCCTGGAAGGCTGCCTGGCTGCCGCCGTCTGCAACGAATGCATCACCCTTTGCCCATCTGCCGAGAGGCGCAAGAGTTTCGCCATTATAAGTAATCGTGCCGTAGCTCGAATCACCGATATACGCCTTGAGGAAGCGTGTAGCCATAATGTTTCTTATAAACATATTCTTGAAGTACACGGTATCTCTGTCCTGATTCTCGGTGAGGTCGAAGCCGTAGTTCTCGGGAGCAGCGGCATTTGCATCGTCAAGATGATAGCTGTGCGCGCAGATTGCGAATACAGCCGCGTCGCTGGTGAATGCGGGAGTGGGCTTCTTGGTGTTGCCGTAGCTCACGAAGGAAGCCTTGAGTCTGATGGAATCTTCCGAAATCGGTACGCTGAGATAACCGGTAGCGAACTCACCCTCGCTGATCTCAATCTCTACGAGATAGAGCTTGTGGGTAGATACCTTGGACTCATTGTAGTCGGCAACGCTCAGCTCCTCGAATCTCTGGAGCTTGATGTCACCTGTGTAGCAGGCGGTAACGATGCTCGACCAATAGCTCTCGAGGTCCTCGGGAGCAGAGCCGTAGGGCTTGATGTCTGCAAAGCCTGCGACAGCACCGCCATGGAAACAAAGATTCTCCTTGCCGTTTGCACGGTTAACTATATGAAGATCGCTGTTATTCTTGGTGAGAATTTCCTTATTCTCGTTACAAACGTAGACGGTAACTCGGAGAGTACCCGCCTTGGACATCTTGCCCTTTACGGTAAGAGTGCCGCTAGAGCCGTCAACGTATCCCTCGGTCTTTTCCTGACCGTCCTCGCCCTCTACCGAATAGTAGAAGTAGGGTGCGGAAACAATATTGCCGTCTGCGTAAAGCGCGATGTCAAAGGTTATTTCCTCGTCAACTGCATAGGTAAGCGCATCCTTGTCGGTAGACCCTGCAAAGTAAAGTTCGGTGTCGGGATTTGCCGCAATAACGTCGAAAACGCTCTCTATGCTACTTGCGTACTCTCCGCCGTAAACGAAGTCAACCTTGGGGATATTGAGCGTGGTGTTCTCCATCGAAGCGTACTTAATGCCGCTTGCGTTAAAGTCGAAGCCCATAACGAGAATGCCGTAGTTATCGCCTTCCTCGGTACAGATGAGCGACTTGATATCCGAATAGCTGATAATAAAGGTAATATAGCTGTCGGTCTTGACTACGTCAAGAGTGCTGAGCGCCTGGTCCTTGTAAATAAAGGTTGCACCCCCTCTGTAAAGTCCCGCATATTCCGCGCCACTTTTACAGTTGTTCCAGGTAAGCTTGGTAAAGTCTGCGTCGCTTACGCCCGCACCGGGAGCAAATCCGTACACGCTGGCGGTGGTATCTGCGGTAATAGTGCTTGCGCCCTCAACGAAGGTGAAGGTGAACTCAAATTTACCGCTATTCTTGTTTGCCTCAAATCCGGGGTCGGAAAGAATGTTCGCAACGTTGAACTTGAAGATAGGTCTAGACGAATTCTTATTTGCGCCGACGAAGCTTTTTGCCGCATTGTTATTGTCCGCGTAGCTGCCCGACGAAACGTAGGTGTCGGCAATAACGTTGCCCTCTACGTAGGTCTTGCCCTCGGTAGAGCCGCCGGTGCCGATGTCACCGCTGCCGCCGTCCTCGCTGGGACGGTCGAGAATGCCGCTGTTGTTGGGATTGGGATCGTTCTCCGCACCAACGTAGTAGTGATCGCGGTTGTCAACGAAATCGAAGGCATCGCCCGTCACGAGAGTCTTGAAGATGTTGAAGTATCTGTAACCGAACAAACGAAGGCTGGGTGCGTCAAAGTGAATTCTGTCCTCGTTGATGGTAAGACCGTCTGCGTCTGCAACGCCGTAGTTCTTGTAAACGTTTGAAAGCTGGTTAAGCTGTGCGTGGAAGGTCTCACGCTGTGAGGGATTGGTGCTTATCTCACGAAGCTCGCCCGTGATGATAACTATCTTGTCCTTGTCAAGTCCAAGCTCCTCTATCATAGCGTCAAGAATAACCTGGAGCTTCTCTGCGTAGGTGGAGTGACTGGAACGGTTGGACTCGCCCTGATGCCAGAGAATTGCGCAGATTTCAGATGTTTTCTGCGCTTCCTTTGCTCTCGTGATAGCGTCGTTGTAGTAAGTACCGCCAACCTTCCAGTCGGTGATAGACGTACCGCCCATTGCAGCGGGGATAAGGCCTATCTCGCAGTCAAAGGTGTCAACGAAGCCCTTTGCAAACGAAGCCGCAAGGCCGACGCCAGCAGCAGATTTGTCGTAGTGGATAGGCTCCTGCATCTTCACCCACTCGTTAGACTGGTTGAGCATGAGGATTCTGTCGTCCTCGATAGCCTCAACGTCCTCGGAAAAGCCTCTGCCCGCCATATTGGACTGACCAATAAGAAGCACCGACTGTCTTGAGTCAAAGTAGGTGGTGTAATCTACGGTTTCGTCACCGTTTCCACCGTCGTTGTTTCCATTGTTATTGCCGCCGGACTCGTTGTCATTGTTATCACCGCTATTATCGGGATCGGTTATGCCGCAGTGAATATTAACCGTAGTTTTGGTAAATATGAATCAGCCAGAAATCACCGAAAAACACAGCGCAAGAACAAGTGCCAGGCTTATAATTCTGTTTAGATTTTTCATTCGTTTTTCCTCTTTTTACGCGGCGAGAGCGAAAAGCTCCTGCCTGCTGTTATTACTTGTTGTAAACGAAGCTTACTGCGGGGGAGGCGTAGCTGCTATTTTCCATAGAAGCTATCGAAATACCGCTTGTACCAACGGTTCTGAATACGAATACCGCATTGCCGTCGGAATCAATCATATCCGCAATCTCGGAACAGTCAAAGGTGAAGGTGAGAACGCCATCATAGTAGGATACGTTATCGGGTGATGTCGCTTCCGACTCGCTGGCAATCAGATTGGTAGCGCTGCCCCAGTTAAGAGCGTTGTGAGCACCGCCACTCTTGAGGTTCTTCCAAGTGACCTCGGAGAATGCAACACCAGTGGTGTCCGCACCGGGAGCAAAGCCGCCAAAGGTAAACTTTGTGGTATTAATCAGGCTTTCCGTGCCCTTTGAAATAGCAAAGCTGAACTGAATCTTGCCGCTGTCTTTGTAGGTTTCAAAGTCGGCATTTGAAAGAATCGAGCTGAAATTAAACTTGAAATATGCTCTGTAATATTCGCTATAAGTACCGAGCGCAGTCTTTGAGGTGCTGTAATCTGCTTCCTGCGCAGTAGCGCTGTTGGAAGCAACGTAGGTGTCCTCGATAATAGCACCCGATATCGAGGAATTGTAGATGATCTCGGGTTCCTTCTCGCCCTCGGCATAGGTAAACTCTGCTTCGGTGCCGTTTACGCTCTCGCCTCTCTCGTCGGTGAAGGAATCAAGAACAATCTTGTAGACAGCGCCGACAGATAGTGCGTCTGCCTCGGGAACAAACTTCCACTGTGTGCCGCCTCTGGCGCTTACCCACTCGCCTGCGACGGTATTGCCGTCTGCGTCAAGGAGTCTTACCTTGCCTGCGAGGTTGACCGTAGCATTGAACTGGAGGAAGATTTCCTCATCCTCGGTGATCATACCGTCAGCCTTGACTGAGGTATGGAGAAGCTCTGCCGCCTCACCCTTCAGGTGATAGGCAAAGAAGGACATGAATGCCTCGTAGTAGTTGTAGCCGTAGAGCTTATCCGCCATATCCTGAGGATACGTATGGCCAACGCCGTACATCATAAGCGGAACCCAGTTGCAGCCGGAGTTTTCCATATTATTATACACCTGCTTTGTACTAAAGAACTTCTCCCAGGAGTTATATTCGCACTTCTCGCCAACACCGACAAGCTGCGGAATATTGCTCTCATCGAGATAACGGCAATCATTGGTGCCGTTGCCCATTCCGTGATAAACACAGGTAATGCCCGAGCTGATAGGCTCGCCGTTCTTATAGGTCTGGTAAGGCTGCTCGCCAAAGCATTCGCCCTCGGCAAAGCCACCGTAGGTGTAAATCTCATCAAGATTATCGGGATCGGTTGTAGCAAGATCCGCCTGCTTGAAGAGTGCTACCCAAGAGGACTTCGAGAAGCCGTAAATACCGTACTTCTCGGTAGAATAGCCGTACTCATCTGCAAAATACTTGGTGCATCTTACCGCAGCGGTAAGGAATCGTGTACCCATATAGGTCTGCAGAGTGTAGTTAGGCTCGATATGTCCCCAGCCTGCCTCGTCCTTCATAAAGGGGAAATAATCGTGGTCAAGGCTGGTTACCGCATAGCCGCCAAAGAGGAAACCTACGTACTGGGTTCTGTCTGTTTTGGCATTGGAAAGCGAGTTGTTTCTAATTGCACCAGTAGATGCCGCCATCATTACGGGAACCTCGCTCTCGGGATTTGCGGGATAGATGATGTCAAGATGATATGTAAGATACTTGTAGTTGCCGTCGGAATCCTTGGCGGTAAGCGACTCACCGTTCTTCATTACGATGTCAGAGAGCGTCGTTGCCTGTACCCAAGCATCACCAAGCTTATCCCGAATCTGTGTCTGATTGTTCCAGACGTCAAGTATCTTCTGCTCTACTCCCTTGGGTGCGTGCTTCATAATATCGAAGAACTCGATATTACGAACGATTCTGCAACCCGCAGGAATAAGGTAGGTTTGGTTGGAATTGTATGCGATTCCCTCAAGGAATGCACCGTTTTGCATCATATCAAGCTTGATGCCGTGAAGCGATTCGTCAAGGCAGGGTGAAACTGCATTTTCCGCGCCCTGATAGTCGAGAACGACTACTACGTATTCCTCGAGAAGATCGCGGATAATCGAAACGTCGCTATCTGTACCTACGCGCTCCTCGCCGTGATTAATTACGTAAAGTGCCACAGGATTAGATGCGCTGTTTGCGTCAAGCTTGTTAAAAGTGTAGGACTTGAGAGTATCGCTAACTACCGTGTCCTCAAACTCGCTCTCGTTAACCTTAAGCTCGGAAAAAGCGAGCATAATCTCGTCAATACCGTTCTTGCCTGCATCGGGATCGGGCTCATCAGGATTTACTTCCCCGCCGCCCTGATTCTCGTTGTTGTCAGGATTCTCATTGTTACCCGAGTCGTTATTATCTCCGTCAGTGATACCGCCCTGCTCGCCCGAATTATCGGGATTTTTTATCAGAAAGCAACCGCAAAGCAAGGAAAGTGACATTGATAAAAGCATCAAAATGCTAACTATTCTTTTCATTTTGTTGTATTTTCCTTAGTTTAACAGTGGCAGGAGGAGAATGCTCCCCCTGCCAAATCGGGTTGTTTAATTATTTTTCGTAGACGTATTTTACTGCAGGAATTGCAAAGTCGGTATTTTCCATAGATGCGACCTTGATGCCCGAAGTACCGGGAATTGCAAATACAAACAATGCATCACCGGTGGTAGTGTCTATGCAAGACTCTATTGCGCTGAAATCGATAGTGATAGTTATGATACCATCAACATAAGAAACCTTGTCACCGATAGTTTCACTGCTTATAAGCTGGGTAGTATTACCCCAAGCAAGATCAGGATAGCTACCAGATGATGACACGTTATTCCAGGTAACATTCTTAAAATCAATGTCCTTAATAGTATCATTTACAGGGAATACTCTGAAAGCAAACTTGGTAGTATCCGTAATAAGATCAGCACCGGTAGAAACTGCAAAGCTGAACTGAATTTTCGCATTATCTTTGCTGGTTGCATAGTCCGCACTGTTAAGAATATCGCTGAAATTGTATCTCAAATATACTCTAAACTGATCGGAGTAGGTGCCCATCTCGGTTTTTGCGGTATAATCGCCATTCTTGCCACTGGAATAAATGTATGTATCGTCCTTGATAGTACCTGCGATAGTATATTCCTGCTTCTCAGGCTCCTTGAGGTCGCCGTAGGACTGACCGCAGGTGGAGCATACTGCCTTTTCGGTTTCGGTTGCCTCACCGCCTGCGTGTGCTTCGGTGACGGTAGCCTCGTCGCAACGAGAGCACTCGGTCCAGTGGTTGTCTGCGTCGTACTTGGTTTCCATATTGTGTCCAAGAGCTGCGTCACCGGTCTGAGTTTCCTCTGCGCCGCATTCGCACTTTCTGTATTCAAGCTCTGCGTCAAGACAGGTAGCAGCAGTTCTGGTCTGCCATTCGCCGTATGCGTGTACGTGAGATGCAAGACCGCCGTACTTCTGACCGCAGCCCTCACAGGTCGCCTGCTCGGTCTCGGTTGCCTCACCGCCGAAGTGTGCTACAGTCTCGGTAGCCTTGTCGCAACGAGAGCACTCGGTCCAGTGATTAGTTTCGTCGTACTTGGTCTGCATATCGTGGCCAAGAGCTGCGTCACCGGTCTGAGTTTCCTCTACACCACAAGCGCACGCTCTAACCTCAACCTCTGCCTCAAGGCAGGTAGCGGGAGTCTGGGTCTGCCACTCGCTGAAGGAGTGTCCAAGAGCTTCACCGGATTCGAATGTAGCGGTACTTGCTTCACCGCAAGAGCAGGAGTAATAATAAGTAGCCTTTGTAGTACAGGTTGCCTCGGTTGCCAAATAATCAGCATTTGCTACTTCCTCGATATATGCGTGAGCGTGATCCTCGTTGAAGATAACCTTTACAGCGGGAGCAGCAAATTCGGTGTTCTCCATAGAAGCGATTGCAGGCTTAACGTCCTTCTGTGCAGTAAGCAATACGAAGATTGCGTTACCGTTCTCATCTATGCAACCCTCAAGCTCTCTGAGAGTAACGGTGATTACAAGCTTGCCGTTTTCGTAAACAGCTCTGTTTCCTACAGGCTCCGAAGCGAGAAGCGGAACGGTATTGTTATCATCACCCCAACCCAGAGTATATTCGGAATTGTAGTTTTTCCAGGTAAGTACTGTAAAATCAGCGTTAGATCTTATGTCAGATACACCGTACGATTTGAATACAATAGGAAGGTCGGTCAAATCTACACCGTTGGATACTGTGAAAGTGAACTGTACCTTTGCCTCATCCTTAAAGTTGTTATAATATTCACTGCCAAGTGCGTCGGAGAAGTTGAATCTGAAGAGAACTCTGTATGTTCCTGTGTTATAAATATAAAGATCGGTTCTTGCGGAATAATTCGACGTATTGCTTCCGGAATTTACATACGTATCTGCAAGAAGTGTACCGTTTACAACATTATTGAACTTAACTGCCTCAACTGCAACGTCAGCAGAAGCCTCGCCTACCTTAACGGTAACGGTGTTTGCGCCAAGTGCGAGAGTGCCGTTTTCAACGGTGATGCCATCGGTTACGGTATATGACTTGCCGCACTCGCAGGTTGCGCTGACGATAAAGTCTGCTGAAGTAAGTACGTCGTACTGCATAGCGTCGGTCTTGTTGCATACCGCGCTGATAGATGCCGCAGTGTGCGCTACCTTCTCGGTAGCCTCGTCACAGCCCTCGCGGTCACACTCGGTCCAGTGGTGAGTGTCGTCGCTCACATTTACCATATTATGATTAAGAGCCGCTACGTTATCAGAAACATATGAATCGCCGCAGGTACAGGTATAGGTGGTATAGCCTGCCTCGGTACAGGTGGGTGCGGTAACTACCGCGCTATAGTTATGAGCAATCACGTCACCGTATGCGAAGGTGTCAGTTCCACACTCGCCGCATACGCAGGACTTGTAATAGGTAGCCTGCTCTCCGCAGTTAGCGGTTGCAAGATACTTCTCGTCCGCTACTTCCTCGGTATAGCTATGGTCAAGCTTAGCAACATCGCGAACGTCCTCTGCTCCGCAGGCACAGGTTCTGATTTCTACACCTGTAGCGGTACAGGTCGCGGGAGTCTTAGGCTGCCATTCGCCAAAAGCGTGCTCGTGAGCCTTGAGCTCGCCGTATTCAGCGCCGCAGACCTCACACTTTGCCTTCTCGGTCTCGGTAGCGGTGCCACCGGTGTGCTCTGCCTTGTCGGAAATCTCGGTACATTCCTCGCCCGAGCATACATGCCAATGGGAAGCGTCGTCGCTCACCCACTCGTCGCCGAACTGATGCTCATGCTCGGCAGTGAGAAATACGCAGGAGCTCATCGCCGTTACGATAAGCGCTGCAAGGATAAATAAACCTAATTTTTTCATTTTTCTCTCCTTTATATTATAATTATTCGCCGCAATAGAAGCCTATTGACTTTTTATGAGCATTGCCGAAGAAGTCGGGAACAGCCTCAACGTCATAGCCGACGTTCAGGGCAGGAGATTTGCTGTCGAGCATATAGGTGCTCTGATAATCTATACCAATAACGCTGTCCTCGGTAAGATATCCGACGAACAAGGGATCGAGATCGTAGATACCGTTAACGTTTATCAATTCAAAATAATCGGTATCTGCTATATTGCTGCCGTATTCGTTGAATATAAGGTTATTTGCCGCCGTCATGCCAGAGCCAGACTTAACGTCAAATTTAGCATCGGCAGAACGGTTGTATATAAGGTTGTTGTAGAAGAATGAGGTTCTGTTCGAGTTCGACTGAATGATATACTGGGTATCGTAGCCGGTAACTATGGTATTGTTATACACGTAGATACCGCCGGACTCATAATTTATGTAAATTATTCCCTTGTTACCCTTGTCGTTTACCGACAGATTGTATCTTACTATCGCCTTGTCATGACCGTTGTTATCGGTGTTGTAGGTACAGTTAATGAAAAGACCGAAGGAGTTATCGTGCGAGTAGTTATACTGCCAGATAGTGTCCTTGCTCGCAAGGTCGGCGTCAAGCATACATCCGTCCTGGAGCTTGTCGGTGTACTCGTTGATTCTCGCCATATTGCGATAACCCTCGTTGTACTGGATAACCGTGCCGTCAACGTAGGAGGTAACGATGGTGTTACCGGAAACGCAGTGAATAGCCGTGTCGTGAATAACATTGTATTCGATAACGCCCTTGTAAAGATGACGGGCGAAGATAGCGTTTTTGCCGATAAAGTTGATCTCGTTGTTGTCAATGCTTACGTTACAGTGAGCATAGTTCTTGAAGCTATCGCTGTAAGGACTCTTCTTGGGTACGGTAATGCTACCGTCGTCATTCTTGATAATCTGATACCAGGTTGCAATACCAACGTTGGAAACCTCGGTGATGCGGCAATCGGTGATCTCAAGACCGTCGACTCTGCCGCGTCCGTCATTCGACCAGACGTGAATACCGCCCGTGATCTTGGAGCTGAGCGCCATACCGCTGTTCTCAGCATCGCGGAAGCCGAGAATGTCGTGAATATAAAGCTTCTCGAGCTTGATGTTCTCGTAGGTAACCATTTCCTCGGTGCCCTTGTTATTATCAAGCGTGATAAGAACGCCGCGTCTGTCAGCCTCGGTGGTGGCAGAATCGAAAATCTCAAGATTCTTTACGGTAATATTGCTGCAATTTGAAATATAAAGCACTCCACTGCCCGAAAGGTCGTTACCGTCGATTTTGGGACTAGCTCCCTCGCCGTAAGCGGTAACTACAACAGGAGCTTCCTCGGTGCCGTGTATGTTCTGCAGGGCAAGTCTGCCGTAGAACTGACTGCCTTTCTTAATATACACGTACGAGCCGGGAGCAATCTCCAGAGTGGAGATAACATCGAGTGAATTGTAGGGCTTCTCATAGCTTCCGTCGCCGCCGTCTGTTGCCTCGGAGTCGAAGAAAATACCCTTGTCGAAGTAGATAGTATCGTCATCTTCTTCCTTGTCGCCCGTGCCGCCGGTTGCGGGCGGCTTCTGTGAGCCGCCACCGCCGGTGTTGCCTGATGGATTCTGACCCGGGTTAGTACCCGTGCCAAAGAGAATATCGCAGGAAGCGAGGGCGCAAAGCAACATACAAATGAGTGTGCAAAGCGCGACGCTTTTTATTAATTTGTTATTATATTTTTTCACTTTAGAATATCCTTCTTCTTGAAACTAACTCAACTACTACGTATATAACTACGCAGATACCGAAGGAAGCGATTATACCACTTCTCGCACCCATAAGAACGTTCACCCACTGAGGAGTAACCGTAACGAATCTCGTCGATGCGCTATATCCATTCATTGCGATAGAGTTTACTACTACGTAGAGAATTCTGTGCGCTTCCTCTCTCATCGCCCAAGCGAGCTCGCCGTAGCCCTCGCTATACTTATAGAGAGCAGATTTGTCAGCGCTGGTCGCGGTGTCACCGTCGGGAAGTGCGCAGCCGCCGAGAATACCGCCTACAAGATCCATATATCCATTCTGCCAATAGTCAGAAACGGCAAAGCCCTGCATGCCGAATTCATCTCTGAACACATTATTGATAAATCCGTGCTGGCTGGTCCAGATAACGCCGATTCTGTTGAAGCCTGTCATAAGATTCTCTGCACCCGCTTCCTCAATAGCAATCTGGAAGGGACGGGCGTAAAGCTGTCTTATAGACTGCTCGTTAGCCCACGTGTTAACGCCCTCTCTGAAGGTTTCCTGCTCGTTGAGGATAGCGTGCTTCATATAAACGTATACGCCCTCGGAACGAATACCCTTTACCTGTGCTGCTGTGATGTAGCCGGAAAGGATGGGATCCTCGCTGTAATACTCGAAGGCTCTACCGTTGTAGATGCTTCTGTGAAGGTTACAGCCAAGACCGTAAAGTCCCGAATAACCCTGCCACAAGCAGTCCTCACCGACAACCTTGCCGAGCTCGTATGCAAGCTCGTCGTTCATTGCCGCCGCCACGATAGAGGCGCTGGGATACATAATGGGCGAGGAATCCATATCGGGATCGCTGTAAAGGAATGCGAATCTGTTGCTCGCGGTGTTCTCATTATCGCTATACGAATAGGTAGTTCCGCCAACAGGGCCGAGCGCACCGTTACCGTCAATGGTTGCAGGCTTACCGACCGAGTCAACGCCGTAGGTCTTACGAAGACCGTTGGAGAGAAGCATAACCGTTTCGTCCCAGGTCATCTGGTCGAGGAGTGCGTCCCATCTTTCGTCATCGTAAGCAACAACCGAAGGCTTGCCGTCAACGATGGTGATAAGCGATGCGAGCGTAATATTGTTCTGCGCGCCGTAGGTAGGATATGCTACGTCGTCTGTCTGAATCTTCTGGGACATTTTCTGGCTGTCCACTACCATCTCGGGTGTTACGGTAACTACTACCTGGTTATTAAGAACGCTGTGGTTTTCAGTCATGCCGAGCTTAACGGTAGCAGTCCAATCGTTTCTCGATACGTAGGTAACAGAGTTCACGCTGTTTGCCGCCTCGTAGAGATTGAGGTCTGCGTTGTCAAACTGATTGGTGATAGCGTTGCCGGTAACCTTACTTACCGAATATGTGGTGAGATCCTCTTCCTTCGTGGTCTTCCAAACGAGAGTAGAGTCACCCGTGCCAACCATCTTGGAGGAATCTACCGATACGCCGTCAAGCTTCTTGGCTTCGAGAATATTGTTTACCGCATTGTGCGCGTCCTTCGCGGCGGTGAGGTAATAATCGCCTGCGTCAAGCACGTAGGTGCGGTGACCGTATGCATCGTAGGATGCGAACCATCTGCCGTCAACGGTAACGGTAAGCTCCTCGGTTTCGTCAGGCTGGAGAAGCCCCGTCTTTGCGTAGCCAACGAGCTCAACAGACGCCTTCTCGATGCCGCCGCTGATGTAGGGCTGCTGAAGGTAAATCTGAACGCTCTCCTTTGCGGCAACGCTGCCGGTGTTCTTAACGGTAACCTTTACCGTATAGGTATCGTCCTCGGTGTTCTCCTGAACTGTAAAGTTCGAATACTTGAAATCACTGTAGGATAAGCCGTAGCCGAAGGGATAGGATACTACGTCGGAATAACTAAAGTCACCCGCGTTACCGTTGCCGAGCACGAGGTCCTCGTATCTGGTTTCGGTATAACGGTATCCGTTGTAAATACCCTCCTGATATACAACGTACTTGTTGGACTTTCCGCTGTTGGAGGTGCTGATTATCTCACCCTCGTTCTCGTATCTGCCGAAATTGGCGTAAACGGGGTTGTAATGATGGCTCTTCCAATAGGTGTCGGTAAGCTTGCCCGAGGGAGAGGTCGCGCCTGTAAGCAGCTTGCCTACTCCGACGGTGCTGGAGCTGCCGCCGATGCCTACCCAGAGAACTGCGTCAATGCCGTAAGCAGGATTGTCGATATAGTCGCATTCAACCTGGTTTACGGAGTTGAGAAGAACTATGATCTTGGAAATCTTTCCCGAATCCTTGAGGGACTTGAGATTCTTCAGTACGTCAATCTCGGTGGGAGAAAGCTCAAGATAGTTGCCGTTAGTGTAATCGGTAGCAGAGCCGCCAGACATCTTGAGGTCGGTAGCCTCAGTGCCGTATCTCGAAAGCACGAAGATCGCGGCATCTGCCTGATTATTCTTTGCGTCAGTGGAAATGTTCGCCCAGCTTGCGTCTTTGATCGTATAAGCCGCCTTGTCAGAGCTGGTGTTACTCGTGTGGTCACCAAAATAGGTTTCGTTTGACGCATACCAGTTCCAGAGTTCTGCGTTAACCTGGAGTCCCGACTGCTCAAGACCGTCCTTGAGGCTGACTGCCTCGGCTCTCTTCGCGAACGACGATCCGCCGCCAGAGAAGATATAGTTAACCGACGAGGAGCTGTAAAGGCTGACCTTTGCTCCGCTTGAGAGAGGAAGCGCACCGTCGTTCTTGAGAAGAACCGCGCCCTCCTCGGTAACCTGTGCGGTCAATGCGTTAGCAGCCGCCTTGAGCTCTGCGATGCTGCCGTAATCGGAGAAATTCCTGATTATAGCTTCGCTTGTGCCGTCGTTGATAGTCTGCTGAGTGGACTGACCGAGGAATGCGGTGATAGCACCTGCATTCACAAGAGCAATTTCGCTGCCCACAACGGCAATACCAAGAAGAATTATGAAAATGTTGAGAAATATTTTGCTTGCAATTTTTAATGCGCCCATACATCAATATCCTCCCCTATGTCCGAAATAAAAGGCTACGTTACTTACTACAAATGCAACCAGGAAGCAAACCGTGCTGGTCATAACGATGGGGTCGATAAGTGCAAATGCCTCTGCGCTGACACCGTTGTAGAATATACCGGTGAAGTACATATAAATGTTCTTTACGTAAGCAAGAAGGCTAACGAGAACTCCGGCAAACAGAGCTATGGGGGCAAGGTTAGCGAGAGGACCGATAAGTGCGATTACGAAATATGCGCCTACGGTGATGAGAGCAATATTCAAAACGTTAGGTGCGTTATATTCGAGCAAATGATCGGTAAAGCCGTTCGTGTAGGAAAGCGCTCCTGCAAGAAGTGCTATTATTGCTACTATGGATATGTAGAATCCGGGACGAGTGAAAACTTTGAAATTAAATATACTCATTTTGTATTAACCCTCCGTATTTTCGCTTAAAGTAACCTTTACAACGTAGCTTCCCACCGCCTTGAACTTGATCTGAAGCGGATTCGTGCTGTTGGCAGTAAAGCTGAACTCTACGCTGTTAGCACCGTTATTAAGTACCTCGGCAACCGCCGAGGTAACATCACCGCCGGTAATTTCTATAACAGAACCGTTCTCGCCTGCAAATTCAATGCTGATAGTTGCCTTGTAAGACTTAATCTCCGTAGGCTGATATCTGAGGTAGACGTATTTGTTGTTAGTCAAGTCTATCGCGCTGATGGCAAGATGAATATAACCGTCAGAATCCATGATGGGCTTTTCGTAGGTCGAGCACTTACCGTCTGCAAGATAGAACCAATTGCCAGGAGCAGCAACCGTCGCGCTCTTGTTGCCGGAGCTGAGCGTTGTTCCCGTAATAGCCTCTGCGCCCTCTACGATGATAAGAGCAGTTGCCTTGAGAGTACCGCTAGTAACGGTGATCATAGCACTTCCCTCGCTGACAGCAGTAACCACGCCGTCCGCTACGCTCGCAACAGCGGGGTTGGAGGAGGTCCACTCAAAAGCAGCGTTGTCCTTGCCGTTTATGGTGGGAACTATAGTAACCGTCTTGTTATCCGTCGTGTTGATTTTAGCGTACTCGGTCGAAAGAACGATCTTCTCAAGTCTGCTGACCTCGGTGAATACGGGAAGAACATAATATTCGCCCGACTCCTTGAACTTGATCTGATAAGGATTACTGTTCGTGGGAGCGTCGGATATGTAGGTAACGTCAATCTTGTTAAGACCTGCCTTGATTACCGTATCCTTGCCGTTGAGCTGATGCACGCCTGCCTTCTCTGCATATATGTAGAGCTGATGGCTGTAGGTAACGTCACCAACGTCATCGAGCTGATATCTGAGGTAGAAGAAGTTTGCACCGCTGGTGCCAAT